>JAGQOY010000068.1 GCA_020427005.1 Planctomycetales bacterium | reverse complement strand
GACCAGCTTTGCGATCTCGTAATGATTGCTCAAGTATGGATGAACTCATCCAAGAACAATGTCAACCTCTGTACCGCTTTCTCTTAAGGCTTTGCGGTAATGACGAATTGGCCAACGATTTGGCCCAGGAATCTCTGGTTTGTGCTTGGCAAAATCGTCACCAACTTAGGGACTCACATAATTTTCGTGGCTGGCTATTTCGCATTGGCCTAAACGTTTGGCGAGATCATTGTCGCCGTCCCTCCCGTGGAGAACCGTTGTGTGAGGAACCAACTAGTACAGAACTTACGCCGGAACAGCACGTAACGATGTCGGAGATGGGGCAGGCTGTTTGGGAAGCAATTTCCAAATTACCAATTCGGCAAAAGCAAGTTTTACACTTGCGCGTGATTGATCAAATGGAGATTTCAGAAATTGCGGCCACGCTGGATATCAGTTCTCAGTTAGTCCGCTCAAATTTGTCGGCAGCTCGCAAAAAGTTGCGGGCCAGATTTACTAACATGAATGACGGTTGAGAGCTCAATGAGATGAGTGCTTCGCTTTGCGACTGGTTAGACGATTACATTGATAACTGCCTCACGTCTGGACAGCGTGAACAATTTAAACGGCACTTGGCCACCTGTGAAAGATGTCAGAGCGAAATGACTCTGCAGAACAGATTGGACCTTGAGCTGAGAAACTATGCTCAGCGACTGTCCGCTAGTGAACTGGCAACAAAATGTTCAGTCTCGGTTGTAACAGTTAAGGGTTCAGGACATAGGATTTGGGTTTTGGCGGCGAGCGTGGCATTGGTGGCTTTAGCGATTGGTTTGCACCTTCGCTATTCCAAAGGTGGCTCTGTTCATCTCACGCAAGGTTCGGCACGTATGGCTCCACATGCTCCATCGATGGCTATCGAAAGCTCGCAACCCTTCGACAGGTTTGAAATGAGCACCAAATTGTCAAAGTCTCAGGATGTTCATATTCGCAATGTGTCGACCTCCACCCACTTGGCCGTAGTTGATTCTATTTCCGATGAGCTGACATTGGTCATGCTTTACCCAACAATCGATCTGCAAACTCAGGAGCCCCTTCAGTGAATACAATCCAGCTTGTTCGACTCGTATTGATTGGTCTAATGTTGAGCACATGTGGGAATGCGATTTATGCACAGGCTCCTCCTCCCATCGAGGAAGAAGCGATGAGTGAACAGCGAATGCACATCATGTATTTGAAATATGCTGCCGCACAGGATGTCCAAAACACACTAGTTCAAACCATGCCAGCCTTTTCGGAGGGTGCCATGGCTGTTTGCGAGCAACGGCTGAATATGTTGATATTGCGAGCAGACGAAAAGGTAATCCGTGAGGTTGAAGAGCTTATCAAGGTCTTGGATACTCCGACTCCTAATGCAGATTCGCAGACAATTCGCTCCTATGCTTTACCGGCCGAACTCAGGGTCGCTGCCATGAACGTTGTGAAGTCACTGGATTTGCCAATACGAGTCGCCACCGATGACTCTGGGCTGATAGTTGTAGGAGATGAGATTTCACACAAAACGTTGGAAGCCGCGATCAAAAGCCTCGAAGCGACAACATCTCGAACAATTCAAGATGTAACTATACAAGTTATTTGGCTAACCGAGTCGGCTGAAGCCAATGCTCCCGTTTTCGACAACGAAGTTTCAAAGGCATTGCAAGACCGCGGTTTTCGACCTCTCAGAACGTTAAGCATTATTGAAGTTGCATCGCGAGTGGGCACCAAATGTTTTGCTTCGGGTGCGGCGACGTTAGGAACATTCAGTTGTGAAATTTCACTACAACCAACTAGCCCAGAAATTACACTGGAGCTTGATATCAGTGCCCAATACGAAAACTCTCAGCTCAAGCAAGATGAGTTGCGGCTCAATTCGACGCTAACTTCCCCCTTAAAGAGATGGCTCATGTTTGGAGTCTCTCAGCGCAATACTCGCGCGGCAGACGAGAAGGGAACACAGCCTCGGGATATATTCCTAGTCCGCATCACTCCATTAGAGCCACTCGTCGAAAAATAGCTGCCCGTGAATCATTCCAGAATAGGTCCCAGGGCAGCGGGCAGTGCGAGGAAGTTTGGGGAGTTACAGAGAGGGAAATCACATCGCAAAAAATGTACGCCCTGTCATAGGTCCAGCTTCTTGACTAAACAGGACCATCCTAGAAATTTTTCGGGAACACCAGGAGCTTCATCAAAGCGAAACTCCTGTAGATCAAGGATACAGAACTTTTCTCCGAGTTCGTTTCGGATATCTTCCTCTGATACAACCGGTGGTCCAGGTACATGTGGTTCTCGCGCATTTCCTGCCAAAATTAAGCCTCGACCGCCGGATGCCAAAAGTCGAGAGATGACATTCACATACGCGTTACCTGGTTCGCGCCGCACTGCATGATAACAGCCGCGATCAAAGAAGAAGCCAAAAGACTCCATCGGCTGGTCCCATTTACAAATGTCACCAGAAAGAAATCTAATTTGAACTCCGGATTTCTTGGCCTTTCTGTTCGCCTGTTCTACAGCTAGTGGAGCCAAGTCGATGGCAGTTACCTGAAAGCCCTGTTGGGCCAACCACACACTATTGGTACCACTACCACAACCCACTTCTAGCGCACGACAAGGCTGAATACCGTGCTGCATAATGACTCGTTGCAATTCGGGCGAGGGCCTGCCCGTGTCCCAAGGTACATCGCCATCTCTGTAGGATTCATTCCAGTTTCTTTGTTTTCGCATGATACGTCCAGAACTTGGATCACCTGTTGCTCCATGGGAAGTCAACTCAGCAATGGAGGCTACATTTTAATTTTATATGTGACCCTTGAATAATGTAGCTGAATGGCTGCATTGCCGGACCGGAGTTAGGCCGGACGTGGTTCGCATCAAGCGAATAACCTCTAGCCAGATGAAAGTCAGCGACGAATGAAGTGAGCCAATGGGCGATTAGCACGTGGATCTCGGCCAGTTCGCCAAAGTATTTCGAGCAATTCGTCTTGCTGAAAGTCAACATCGGTTACACGAACGCCAGCTTGGAAACTTGACCAATCTGGGCCTTGTTGTTGAATTAGGCCTGCTTTGGGTAAGGCAAATTCAAGCTCGTATCCAAAGTCGGTCTGGCGTCCCAGGGCACGAATGATACCAAAGGCTCTCCCTGGAGCGGTCGTAACTTGGCAATTGCTCCATTCCTTACTTTTGGGTGCCGAAACATTGACCACCATCGTCTCTCGCCCCAGGGTGGATGCTTGCAATCGAGTAAGTTGAAGTCGCGGGTCAATGACAAGCGTAAATCGATCTCCATCAACAATTTGATCGTCCATAACTCTCGCAGCACAGTAAACCGATTCTTGATCGTAGCACATCGAAAACTCGAATGAACAATCACCTACCCCTGTCCATTGATCAAGTGCGCCACTGATCTCAGGTTTGCTCTCTGTTTTCAACCAGTGTTCTGTCCAGTCATCGAGATTGCCATCAACAGCTATTGATCGTTGACGAACTGCAAATTCCTTGTCTATTGTCACGGGAATAGTCCATTCAGCGCGTAACGGTACTTCTTCCTCAGATGCAATCTTGACTCGCATCGAAGTTGCTCGAAATCGTTCCAATAGAACTGGTTCTTTCATTTCAAATCGCACTAGTTTCTTGAGCCCTTGCCCCGGCACGGCTCTCATGGTCAGCTGCTGAGTCTCCATGGAAAGTCCAACGAGAGGTAGGCCTTCGATCGTCGCAGAAATTGTCACTGGAACGTCGAAATCATTGTGCAGCCCAACCTGCAACTCTCCAACTTGAATTTCATCGTCAGAAATCAATATGGGATCGACGACAATCTTGGTGGCTTGAAGGAAATTACGAAATCGGTCAATGCTCTGTTCGGTAACTATATCTGCAGGCAAAATTCCGTCTAGCAATAAGTTGGCAACGCGTGGCCCATCCGCTTCCATGGTTAGCCAGGCAATTTGATCAAACTCCCCATAAGGCACGCCTCGTAATTGGGAACTTCCACCGGTAGTTGCGAGTGAGTAATACTGATGTCCATTGCGTTCATATTGAACATAGTGATGCACATGGCCAGCAAATATCGTATGAGGCCGGTTCCCAATTAACGCAGCAACTCGAGTCCAATTGGTTGAGTCTGGATTTCCTGCTAAGAGATTCTGTTCACTGACAGCCCAAATAGGTTTATGCAAGAAAATCAGCGTCCAGCGTGCCGCAACATTATTCTGCAAGTCTTGTTCAAGCCATGCAAGCTGTTCTTCACCAATGTGTGTGGAGGGATCTTCGCTATTAAGGCAGACAAAATGGACTCCCTTGTAATCGAATGAATACCACTCCTTCCCAAACTGCTGCTTCCAAATCTGATGCAACTTGGGATTGGTTACGTCGTGGTTGCCGGGCACAAAAAAGAACTTCATGTCCATTTGGTCAATGAAGCCTAAAAATTCGTTCCATTGCCGAGCGATTTCGGTTTCGTCTTCAGTATAGCCTTCGATCAAGTCGCCCACAGAGAGAACAAAATCAGGACGCATCCAATTGATGCGTTCAACGGCCTTCATCCAGATGCCGGGGCGGTGCCCGCCCGTACGGTCAGTCATAATAGCAATCGAGAATCGGTTGGGATCGGTAAGTGCAGGCTTGGTTGACCAGGGACGTGGACCTTCAGTTGTCGGCAGAATCAAACCCGTACCCATTGCTGGCGCACCGGTTGAAGCCTGCTCGCTGTCATCTGCTCCGTGTTGGTCATCATGTGCTCCGATGGGATTGCATGTGCATATTAGGAGGAACACAATTTGCCAAACCGCGGCTAACTGGCAAGAAGTCTGTATCCGAATCTGATGCCAGGTCAGACGACTCATATCAACTAGTTGCATGGATTTCACTCCGCTGATTTCTAATTTGTTATTTGCAGACCCGAATGTCGACTGTTTTTGCGATGCGTTCTGCGCAGCCGAATTTGGCAAACTGTAGGCTGAATATGTAATCGTTGCAGTTTAAATAGTTGCAATCGCCCGTGCGGCGCATAGTCGATTAAAATTTGTTGAATGTTGACAAGTGAGGCGATTTTGTAATCGTGCGACAATACTATCCGAATTTGCACGTAGCATATTTGTCAAGTCGTAAGTTGGGTGGTTGGAGCGGATGTCTGATGCGTATGAGTCTGGGTTTAGCACACGCTGGTTCATAGAATCACAGATTCAGGGTGACGCTGACATGTATTGCGTTGAAGCAACATTTACTTTTTGGCGGAATTGCAAAGTCGCATTAATAATGGACTTAACTCGGCACCGCGGAGGTGAAAGACAGGTTTTTCCGGCCCATAAATTTGAATGCTATTCATCACAATAGGATGTGTGATCTTCGGATACTGCCAGACATAACGCAAAAATTCGCGGTCCAACAATTGCCCGCTAGGTGCATCTGGCCGATTTTGATCGTCAATGGTCCATTTTCGTTTGCAGACGCGATAGAGACAGCCCAATCGAGAACGTTCAATCAACAGAATACAATCTGACACAGGGATTCGTAAATCCAAACTGCTTTCATAAGTACCGTCCATTACCCAGGATGGTTGCGTACACAAAGCGGTTACCTTCTGGCGCCATTCCTGACGGGGCGTTGCAATCCAGCCGGGTAACCAAAAGTGGGAGTCCAAGTGTATGGTTGGTAGCTGCAGCGCGCGAGCAAGTTTAATAGAAAAAGTCGTTTTGCCAGATCCACTGGAGCCAAGTACCAAAATCCGCTTGGCTGTCGCTAAACGATCAATCGAGTCTGGTACTTTCATTTCCGCTCTTGGCTGCATCGATTTGTCGCAGTTGCTGATAGTCTGCCAAATGTAACTGCGCCTCATAGAGACGTTAAGACTATCATAGACAACCAGTGATGATTCACAACGAAATAACGGTCGCGAGAAGCGTATGGGTTGGCAGCTAATCAAGGAAATTGGAGGACAGAATCTCCCTGCAGAGGTGACGGAAATCGATTTGCATTATCCGTCCCTAGCACAAAGGATGGCAAACGGCTCCTATTGGATTAACGACGAATATGGGACAGAGAAGCTCGTACCTTTCCGGTTCGAGTCGCGAACAATGGGAGTCGATGTCACGGGGAAAGTCCTCTTTGATTCCAAACAACTTGGTATTGATGACGGTTTTGGATGCCCAGTCGATAGTGGCAGTATCGCAATCTTGCGGCGAACTCAATGGGAATTGCTGGAAGTGAATCTGCACGGAGAGGTAATTCATAGGATTGCCTTATTCGCCATGAGTAAGCGTATGCCGAGAAAGTTTACGTGGACGAAGCGTGGCACCTATTTAGTAGTATTTTGTAACCGGGTCGGTGAAACAGAAATCGTAGAAATCGACAGAGAGGGGCACTTGCTTTGGTTTTTAGCTCCAGGTGCAGAACATTTGGGAATCGCGTCCGATATCCAAGCAGTTGGGCATGAGAACTTTGTGATCGCCGATCCGGTTCGACACGTTGTATTCGAAATGAACAGGGACGGAAGAATCCTGTGGCAGTTTGGAGTCGCAAATAACCCCGCGAATGATAAGGGTCGGCTTTCCAGCCCCGGTTCGATTCGTGAAATGTCCGATGGCAGGCGACTGGTCGCTGACACACGCAATCATCGAGTCCTGCAAATCGATTTGCTCGGACATGCTGAAGAGCTATCCCTGAAAGAGGGTGGTTGGTGCGATCCTGTTTTTGCTACTGAGCTGCCAAGTGGGAATTTTTTGGTCTGCGATACGGGCAATCGCCGCGTAGTTGAGACGGATTCATCAGGTAATATTGTCTGCCAAATCGGCCAAAGCCAGCAGCAACATCGGACCTTTTCCTACCCCCGATCCGTTGAGTCGATTAGCGAAAACAAACTATTGATAGCGGATACAGCCAACAATCGAGTCATTGAAATAGCGGATGACCAAGATATTCCTCGCAAGGTGGTGGCATCTCCAGAGCTATTTTGGCCCAGATGCGCTCGCCCTCTTGAATCTGCAGGCATGATCATCGCTGATGGTCGAAACGGACGGGTCGTTGAGATTGATGCTGAAGGCCGAGTTAAACACGAGCTTAGTAGTACAGATTCGGCAAGTAAGATCAAACTCGAGGATCCTCACGATGTGCGATTGCTGCCAAATGGCCATTTGTTGATAGCAGACTCTGCGCAAGATTTAGTGCTTGAGGTCGACTGGTCGGGAAAGGTTTATCGCAAGATTGGTACCGGTCCGGAACTTCGACTTCGGGATCCACACAGCGTTCAGTCGCTGAATGACCAGCTCATTATTGCCGATACCGGAAACCATCGCATCGTAATTCTTGATTCCAAAGATCAGTGCGTGAGAAACATAGGCTACATTCAAGATCGACAATTTGTGCTGCGGTTAAATTTTCCACGCCACGTTGAAATGTATCAGGATGGGACGCTAGTAATTGCAGATACAGGAAACAATCGTGTGTTGGCCTGCGACCCTACTGGGCAGCTACTTTGGGAATTTTCTTGCGTTCCTGACGCTGCTGTAGGACGGTTAAATCAACCACGGTGGGCCAAATGGATACTTCCCAACGAGTTACTGGTTAGCGATCATTTTCATCATCGAATTCTGCATGTACGGCTAGTCCGTTGACTCAGGTTCAGTTTCAAATAATCCATCCGCCTCAAAGGACCTTATTCTCTGCATATCACTTTCGATTACCTCACGATCCGCATGTACTAACACTACCCAACCAGCAACTCTGGACAATCGTTGGCCTGGCATTGCTGAAAAGCGATATTGCAAAAACGACTCAAGCTTTTGGAGATAATCGAAATTTGGCAAAGATTTCAGTCTTCCTGGAGTTGGCGGGATTAGCATCACACGTATGGCATGTCGGAGCGTTTCATATGGTCTGTCAATTTGTAGCAAGAAATTCGTTGCATCTAAGTACGCGTCCAGAGTCAGCTCGATCTGTGACCGTCCACCACAATAGCTGCTTAACAGTGGGTTATTGCCACCATTCAGACGCGCGCCGACCTCGATAATCACAGGGCCATTGCTACTGTTAACTACTTCGCAATGTGCAGGACCGTGACGAATTCCTAACGCATCCAAGACTCGACATATATATGGAAACAGGCTACGGTGGAGTGACGGGCAATAGGGAAGCAACTCCATGGCATCACATCCAACGTAGGTCCGCTGATCCAAAGTCTTGTGATAACGCCAAAATGCGGCAACTTGATGTTGCCCATCACGACTGACAGTATCTACGGCGAATTCTGTTCCAGAAACAAATTCTTGGATTAATACTTCCCGATTGATGTAGCCATACACATCAGGCTGTCCAATTATCTTATTAAATGCTGTACGAGCCGTGGTAAGGTCCGTGCAAAGATGCACTCCGTCGGATCCCGAACTTCGCAGGGGCTTGATTACCACTGGATACGAACGCTGCAAAAGATATTTTTCAACATGCAACCAATCTTTGAACGACCGAGTTTCAGGAATGGAGATTTGAGAGCTACGCAGTACTTCCGACATCAGGAGCTTGTTTCTGCGTGCCTGTGTCAATTGTGTACCATTGGAAATCAATCCCATGTACTCGCTGATATGATCCGATAGCTCGACGCCGCTCTCACATCCAGCCACCACGCACTGAATGTTTTCTGCACGAAGCGAGTTGCATATGCTCTCGAAGTCTCCATCAAAGATGATTGTATTTTTAAAATGTTGCGGAAAGTAAGATGACCGGTACATCGGAGGGATCTCGCGTGTACTCTGAACCATCCAACTATCGAATCCGCGCGCAGCGGCTGCGTGCGCTAATTGCGAGCCAGACGAAAATGGATCTACAAGTGCTATAGTCTTTTGGGAATTCATTGACTCGCGATCCTAACCAAGAGCCACCTCGGCCACGAGCTTTTCAAAAGGAGCGATCGAGGTCTGGGTTACGAACCGTAATGCCGCTTCTCGGGAACGATGCGAACAGCTCTGGTATGCAGGTTCATCTTCGATCAGCTCTCTCAATGCAGCCACCCAGGGGCCAATGTCCTGAGACGGGCAAGTGTAGGTGCTTCCATCACGTGTGGCCGCCACGACGGGCAGGAGGTATTCCACTCCCAGCTTGGCTTCCGGCAGGCCACCAAGATCGGCCGCAAGCACAGGAATTCCGCGCGCCATCGCCTCGGGCACGACATAGCCGAATGATTCTGGCCACAGGGATGGCACAAGCATGATTCTGGTGTGTTTAAGAATGTCCTCAATATTATCTGCTGGTGCCAAAAGACGCATGTTAGGTAGCTCTGTCAATTCGCTGAGGACCTGATCGTTGGCTCCCCAGGTTGGAACTGCGGCAAATTCGGTGCCCGGGAATTCCTTGGCTAGTCCGCAAAAAATGGAAACCCCCTTGTAGGGACATGGATTAATCATCGTTACCAACCCGGACTGAAAGTTGGCAAAATTAGGAAACGACGTTCCATAAACCGGTGGCTGGATGATGAGCGAATTCATGTTGCTATGCGCGTGAATATAAGCCTGCATATACTTGCTAATTACGACTATGCCTGGGCACGACTTCATCAATTGCAATTGTTCTGTGCACAAGTCAATGGCGATTGGTCCAAAAGGCAAATGCATTATGGTCTGCAGTAACGGTATGACTCGCCCAGGTGCCGCAGCCACCGCAGCAGCCAGCATGTATCTGCGCTTATCATCGGCGACGAAAACTGCATCCGGCTTAAAACTTTGCAATCGCCGACGTATATGATCTGCTCGCTCTTGAAGGCTCGATAAGTTAATGGCCTCCACCGCTACACGCGCATGCGAATATTCAAAAACACCGTCTCGTGGACTGCGGACTACAAGCTGGCGTTTTTCGGTTTCAGCTTGAAATTCAGTCAAGTTGCGAGGTCCATCTCGAGAATTGGTCAAACACCGAGTCAATGCTAGGCAGCTGTGCCCCGCCTCGGCCAATTGTTCGAGCAGAAAACGGTTTGCTTTCAACCCGCCACCAAACGACGGCAGAAAGATATCATCTTGTACCAGGGCTACTCTCATTGCAGCAAACGTTCGTGATCTTTAATCACTGAGGACACAGTCGGAAGACTGCCAAGAATCAGTAGGGTGAATATCAAATGCGAATCTCATCAAGCAATTGGAGCAAACTCCATACTACGGCAGCAGTTTTTCAATGGTTTTCTAGACATCACATGCAATAGCTAGGTGCGCTGCTTGCCATAATCAAGAGTTTGCCACGACGCACCGGTTGGGCGCGCGGGAAGTTTCTTGATCGAACTAGCAGGCGGCGATTCTCACAAAATGCAAACTTTGGGACGCTTTGCGAATGTATCAAATGTGCATTTGCACGACAGTCAGCGCCTCACATCCAAGATTACGCGGATCGTTTTCTTAGAATGGCAGTTCCATAACGAATTGGGAAGTTAACCATCTCGTACTCACCTTGTTCTTGAATTTCAGCCAACAATTGACCAACGCCACAAGGTGGACGAAAATTAACAGTGTCATGCAATGTAATGATTCCGCTGGCAGGAACTAGAGTCCTGTAGAGTTCCCAGTCAAGCTTGACACCTTCGTAATGGTGGTCAGCATCAATATGTAGGAAATCGATCTGCATTTCCTCCCGAGAGAATTTTTCGTGAAAGGCTGTCTCGGTTAATTGCAAAACGATTTCGACCTCAGGATAGTTGGTGCGAAACGCTGAGTCCTCGGGTACCCAACACGGTTCCCCCCAGATATTCTTTTTCGTATCGGAAACATAGGGAGTCCCGTCAACTAGAATAGTCCTGCTTTCTGGAAGTCCCAAATCTCTCTGGGCTTGCCGCATCATGCGTGGCACAAAACCGCCACCGGAGCCAAGACATACGCAGGTCTTGCATTGCATGGCGTAGCATAAGGCGTAGTACAACATGCCTGCCCCTAGGAATGTCGAATTCTCCTCAGCTCCGTGACTTTGGCACCAAGGATCACTAGCGGTGAGTGTTGACCTAATAAAATCTTTATGAATCAGTGACATGGAGGATGCGGTTTTTTGTTAGAGAAAAGATCAATTACCGAGCCATCTCTGGAGAGGCTTTTTTACCGAGAAGAGCTCACATAAACCATTATATTCAAAGTTTTCTTTAATACCGCGTGTAGTTTTCTTGTAATGAGTCTCAGGTATCGAATCGGGTTACTAATCTGCCGTCCGAAGTAACGACTTTCCCCGCAAATGGGAATATGGGCAAAACATGCGTCTGTTTAGGTCGAAGAAAAGGAACTCAAAAAAAGAGAACAATTCAAAGCATCAGAATGACAGTTCCACGTAGGCGGCAATTCGGGCTTCAGCTAGATCGATGATTTCCCGGCCGCGAGACCAACAGGAGAGTTTTACGAGGCTGCGTCCTAATGCCTCACATCAGTTACGTTTTTTTTAAAGCTCGATATGGCTCTGCCATCTTTGAGTAGGATCCTCACAACGCAAAGTTCGATGATGATGGCTTCGCAAACCGCAATGAAAATACAATCTCGTGCGCTGGCAATAGCACTAAACATCGTTTTTATTTCCGAGGCATTCTCAGCGACGTGGATTGTCAACTGTCAGCACCAATCTGCATCAGATTCCAATCCCGGCACCGAGACGGCTCCGCTAAGGACCATTAGTCAGGCCGCTCAATTGGCGCAGCCAGGAGATACGGTACTCGTACATGCAGGTATTTATCGTGAGCACGTCGCTCCTGCTAGAGGGGGTACACCGGACCGTCCGATACAATACCGAGTTGCAAACGGTGAAGACGTTGTGATCAAAGGGTCTGAAGTGTGGCAACCTGTGTGGAAGCAAGTTGGGGCTAGCCCACAGATTCTGGCGGGAAGGCTTGATCCAAGTTGGTTTGTTGACGGGACAGCCAATCCGTATCGGACCTTGCTCAAAGGAATGCCAAAAGATAGTCGACTCACGCTCGGCCAAGTATTCGTTGACGGAAATCCGCTTAGAGAAGTGGATCGTAGTCAAGAATTAATAGCGACTCCTGCAACCTGGATGGTTGCTTCCACTGGAGATGAATTGATCGTTCATTTCCCTAAAGAAGTCACTTCACCCGAGGAAGGTCTAGTTGAAATCACGACACGACAAAGGATCTTTGCCCCCCATCGCCGTGGATTAGGGCACATCCATGTAACTGGCTTTACTATGGAACACTGTGCCAATCAATTTCCGGATCAGTTCTGGCAGAGTGAAACACCCCAAGCCGGAGCGCTTGGGTGTCGTGCTGGTCACCATTGGGTTATCGATAATAATACTGTCAGGTTTGCAAAATCAATTGGCATAGACTGTGGTTATGAAGGTCGCCACGACCTGGATGGCAACCAGCCCACACCGCAGAACACAGGCTTTCACCTAATAAATAACAACCACGTTTCCGACAACGGTTGCTGTGGAATTGCGGGTATGCGCAGTATCGGCACACAGATAGTCGATAATGTGATTGAGAACAACAATTCGAATCACCATGCTGCACCAGAAATTGCTGGTATCAAAGTCCACTATTTTGTCGATGGCCTGATTGCACGCAATTTGCTTCGTAACAATGATGGCCATGGGATTTGGTTGGACAATACCTACAGAAACGCCCGAGTGCGACAGAATCTTGTAATTGGGAATCGCGGGAGCGCGATCTTTGTCGAACTAGGTGAGGGGCCTGTCCTAATTGACAACAATGTATTGGCCAACACTCGCCCCGGATTGGATGGCAACGAATCCCGGGCAGACGGACTCTATACTCACGACGCGTCTGGTGTAACCTTTGCACATAATCTTGTGTTCGGATGTGATCGCTTTGGTTCGTCGCATCGAAAAATGACGAACCGTAACAAGGCCGGAGTAGCACGGATTGCACTGCTGAACAACATTTTTATCAATAACCAAGCAGGGCATTTGGATTGGCCGTATCCAGGCCAATTTGCAACTTCTAATATTGCTGAATGCAACATCTTTGGGACCCAAGGCGAGTTTGTCGTTAATGCTTGGGGGGGAAACGCACAGGATGTAGTAATATCCGCCCTGTCCCGACAAATGGGTAGAACGCCAAGACTCTGGAACGGAGTTTCACCTCGCTTGACACTGGCTGAATTACAGGCCAACGTACGCGGCGTTAGCCACAATCAACTGTTACACGAAGCCTCTGCCAATTTGTCCGAGTCGCTTGTCCTGGAACTGAAGCTTGGTGTGGATGGGCGTGCACAAACAATGTCACGAGTTGAAGGTGTTCTCGAAGATTACTTTGGTCGTCCCTACACAACAGAGGCTTTGTTTGTAGGACCGTTTCAAAGCCTTTCTGCAGGTACGCTAAGCAGTAGTCTATGGACAACTCGCGTGACAGGTGCGCAGTAACAGGCTTCTATAAACCTTGGAGGGATAATTTTGCATCTCAAGTTTTTTGCTTTTGCCATTGAGAACTAGTTCAATAGCTTGATCAACTTGACAACAGCGTCGATTTCCTCGGTAGTTAGCAATTGGCTATATCCTTCGGGCATCAGCGATGTATTTACTGGCCGGATGATTGGCTCTCCATTTTCGTCCTCAATTTCACTCAACGGAAGAATCGAGTTCACAATGCGTTGCTGAGAGTCACGCGTAAGTAGTACGACTTGATCTGGAGATCGAGATACTAGTTGGCCACTTATGATTCTACCATCCTGCAATAGTACATTAACCACTTGGTATTTGGGTAACACGTCCTTATGTGGAAAGAGGATCGAGGCCCGAATGTGTTCCTCATCCTTAAGTCCAGCTGCAAATAAGCTTGGGGCAAACGATTGATTCTCAGGCGCAGCATATAGTGCATGGCAGTTAAGGCACTGTCCTTTATCACGTAAGACTGTCTCGGCGAGCTGTACTTCCGTCAACCTCAAATCAATCGGTTCAGTGGAAGATTGTCTGGTGTCAGGAATGTCCAGTTGGCTGATCTCCAAGTAGTCAGGGCGTGCTTGGTGAGTTGCCAGGAAGCCAACCAAATTCCGAATCTCAGTCGAGGAGAGTCGCTCAGCAAAGTTACGAGGCATTCCAGGTTTACCGCCAGGAGCGATAAAGGCGGCCGGGTTTAGAATAGATTCCAAAATATACTCAGCTGCAGATTGATCCGGTTTGCGAGAGCCTGCGGTTTTTCCAATGTCATGTAGATTGGGTCCATGATGTGCCGGCATGCCAACTCGATCAAAATGGCAGGGCCTGCAATCGGATGTGAATGTTTTGCTCCCAGCCTCAATGTCAATGCCATGGGTATTGGGAGGAAGTGACATGACTGTCACCATGGTCAGAAAAACAGTCACCGGTACACCTAGGGACCACACCAACCAACCTCGAATTGGTCTGTATTCAGCAGTAGATTCCTGGAAATTCATTCGTCGGTACGCAAGTGAATGTGATACAAATTCCGAGTATTTCGGGAAAGAACAAAAAAGTCACCTTGAGCTGTGATAGCGATATCGATTGGCGATGACACCGAGGCGAATTTTTCAACCGAAGAGATCTTGTAAGTGTCTCCTTCGCTTTCAAGACGCATCTTCCAAATCGCATGCTGCATGAAATCAGCTATGTAAAGGCAATGTCGAAATGCAGGGGGCAAAGCCTCAGAATCCGTATAGGCGATCCCTAGAAAATTCCATTCATCCTCACCCACAAGAATTGGCTCTCGAAAACCACTGTCTGCCGACGAATTTTCTTCCGCGACAGCGTAAGGGTGGCCATAATGGGCTCCCTGCACAACGTGATTCAGCTCATCACCAGGATTCTCGTCGATATCATTGTCTGTAACAAATAGTGAGCTATCAGGTCCAAAAGCAATTCCAAAAGGATTGCGAAATCCGCGTGCAAAGACCTCTGCCTGTAGATTGTCCAGGGAGCCAGCTTGCATCGGAATTCGCAGCACAGCTCCGTCAAACGGATGGTCTGGCAAACCTCGGTCGGCAGCGCTAGCAGTTGTGATGAACAGGTCTCCGCTACTATCAAAACAGATGCCGTTGTTCTGCTGCATCGTGTCTGGGCCCCGTGCTCCAGGCAATCCCGTCACTAGATCGTCATAAAACTCAAAGTACCCGTCTCCATCCAAATCAAGGAGACGTGTAACCGCACCAAAATTGTCGAAAACAATATTGCCTTGCTTGGCGTGCGCATTAATGCCTGACCTGGAAACAAAGATCTCGCCGTCGCGCACAGCAAGTCCATAGCATCGCATAAGGAGCGGAGATTCTGCTACCAATCGCTTCTGAAAGGCCCCTGTTTCTCCGGCAGTAAGTTGAAGGATTCCTCCGCCGACCGTACCGGCTTCTTCAAAGTAGTCGTAACATACGAAAATGTTATTGCGGTCCTGCGCGGCCACTCGAATCGGCGCGTGATCGAACTTTGCGATGCGGGCTATTTCAAATTCTTTAGCATTTACTCGTGCAAAGGGATCGCGAGCTACACCACGCGTCGATTGCCAAAGAAAAGCGAAACCACATATCACGATGCCTACCATCGAACTGGACATAATGACCTGAACCGTCAACAGTGTAATCATGTGCCGCCTCGAGCCTCGACTCGAAGAGTTTCCGTCAAACCACCGAATTCCCCAGATAAGGGCTGCGAAGGTTCCGAGACCCGCTGATGTCGCGGCACTAAGATCATGTTCCTTGACAAGTTGCCACAAAAGATGGAGGTAGTTCTCATTGGGATTGGCAAAAAAACATGCCACAGTGGTTAGCCCAATTGCCACCAATGATAAACTTGAGCTTAGCAAAGCAGCATGCTGACGCGTTCGAAGGAAGTCGCCAACGGAAAAAATGGCCACTATCAAAGTGTAGCTGGTCAGGAAAACACACAGATCAAGGGAATTCACTTCAAGGTCTCAGGAGTAATTAAACCAGCAGTTGTCATGGTTGTTTTAATGGGATTCAGGAGCGGTCGAGCAGCGGATCCTTTTCCGATGCGCCCAACTGAGTCCTCCACAATCGACAGTACAGTGGACAATCGCGTAGGAGTTCTTCGTGTGAACCATATCCGACACATTCACCATGCTCGAGCACTATCAATCGATTTGCTTGACGCACAGTCGACAATCGGTGAGCTACCACAAAGCTAGTGCGAGATTCCAGCAAATGATCAATAGCATCTTGCATATATGCCTCAGTAACAGTATCCAGGCTGGAAGTGGCTTCGTCCAAAAGCAAAATGGGAGCATTTTTGATAAAGGCCCTAGCGACATTGATGCGTTGAGCTTGGCCACGAGAAAGGCCTCGTCCTCCAACACCCACCAATGTTTCGTAACCGTCTGGGAATCGCACTATTTCATCGTGGATATGTGCTGCGATGGCAGCTTGTTCTAATTCTTCCTCAGACGCAGAGGGGCGACCACATAGTATGTTTTCACGAATCGTGGTTGAGAAAAGAAATGGCTCTTGTGCGACGATTGCGACCTGACCATAGATATCTGCCAAACGCAATTGTCTTAGATTGTGCTCGTCAAATCTAACCGTTCCTGAGCTGGGATCATACAGACGTACTATTAGGTTCAAGAGTGTAGATTTTCCGGCCCCGGAAGGGCCTACGATGCCGATCGTTTCGCCTGCGCGAACTGAGAATGTAATGCCTTTCAATACGTTGGTAGAGCCATACGAAAAGCCCACGTTTTCGAAATGAATTTCCTGCGGTGGAAACCGCATTTCTTGAGCATCATTTCGTTCCTGAATGACTGGTTCAGTTTGTAGAAAATCAATTATCCGCGCAAGAGACGCATGATATGTATGTATCTCCAGATACTGCTGGTGCATCAAATTCAAGGGCGTGTGCATTACGCGAATCGCCATAACAAAAGCCAAGAGCGATGGCCAATCAAGCGATCCGTCCATAACTTGAAAGCCGCCCACGAGCACAACTGCTACGATGCTTAACCCAGCGACCGACTCCATGCCCACGCGCGCAAGTGCCTGCAAATGCGCAACATCAATCAACTCGTCGAAAAAAGCGTGCCCCTTTTCCAAACCTTTGTGGGTTTGCATGGCTTCGCCTTGATATGCCTTGATAATTCGCATGCCCCGAAGTATCTCAAGGACCATGTCAAACAAGACGTAGCCAGTCTTACGCACTTTGTATGATCGCAGCCGCAGGCGTTGGGAAACGTAAATAATAGGCAGCGACACAACTGGGAGAATTAGCAAAGACCAAGCGGCCAGACCTGGACTAACATAAATTGCGACCATGGCCAAGCCAACAACAACGGCCCCTTCCAATACCATACGTGAAGTGGCTTGCACGACGATTCGCAATTGCGTCACATCGGTGCGCACCGTTTGAATAATGTCGCCGTGGCTTTGGGTGTCCGCGAACGGGACCGAAAGCTTGAGAAGATGTCGGATCACGCGTTCCATAACGCCCAGTTCAATGACTTTAATGATCCGCTGTACGATGACGTGGTTGTCAAAATAAAATAACGCACCGGCGAGATACGTGACCAACATCAAGCCAGCTGAGAGCCAAAGGGCAGCCTTTGGCCCTATAATTTCGGTTGACCAGGCAGTAAATCGCGTGGGCTCGGCGATGGCGCTAGCCAAAAACTCACGCATGAAGAAGATCACCGCCATACTCGTTATCGCACGCCCCAGCGACGTAACTACGAACCGCACAAGCAGCAACTTGCGATCCCGAAATAGGCTTTGCAGTATCTCCATCAATTGTCTAGTCATGCATCCTCCCGACGCAGGCAATTGAATGTAGAGGCCGCGAGTGAGGGCAGTTAAGATGGTCACTTGGCGGCTGTTGCTTCCAAGGCATCATCAGTACGGAAATCGGCCAACGTCTGCAGATCATGAATTCCAATTCAAGCTCCTTGATGGCCGATTCCTGAGGTAGCTTCCAATTTGTAGTAATCGGTCTTGCCATCGGTCACAAAGACGCATGCGAAACAAAAATCTGTCCGATAGATTTCGATTGTTGGCTGCAGCCTCACCTTCCTTTAACCAACAACTGACTTGTGAAGCCATCCGGGCCACGGCTGGAGATTTTTCTATCGCCTTGAGAATGTCTACAGGTAGCTTGGCATCCAGCAGTTCGCTCGCCAGCCAAAGTCCAAGCCATACAGATCGAACACAATGTGATTCCGAGTCCTTATTGTAAAAACGATGCCAGGCTGTAATTCTGTCACTGTTGACCAATTCTGCCAGGTCACAAATCCAGCGCAGTCGGTCCCACCAATGTCGTGAGCCATGCATACTCAGGATTTCCAGAGAATCCTCTGGCTGCAGTTTTCGAGCTAACGGTAGCTCTTCGAAGACAGGTTCTCCCCGTTCCCATAGATGTTCAAAGTCAACCTTGAAATTCAGCCAAGGTGGCGCTAAATCCCAATGAATGTCGAGTTCGACGGCGCTGCTACGAAACTCGCAGGCGAATAATTGACGCTTATGTTTCGTCTCGAGCTGATCCCAAAGGCACGCAAATCCATGATCGATAAGCAATTTTCGGACGCGACGGAAGTCCTGTGGGCGGATTAACAGGTCCAGATCCCCACACTCACGTAAGCCCAGCGCGCCAAACGCATCCATGGCTAAGGTTGGCCCTTTGAACGTAATAACCGGTAGCTCAGCCTGACTAAGCAGCGTGCACACGTTACGGAGTTGCTCCATCAATCGACAGCTCCGTTGCTCCAATTCATTTGCTTGGATTGCGAATGCTTCAAGCACCGCCTGGGGGACCAGGCCGGCATCCAATTGGCTGAGGTGACGATTCATGAGCGGCCTAACCCGATGCCACCAACTCTTGTCAAGGACCACTTGCCAATCAATGGGCTTCCGCAGAATCGCGTCCAATTCCTGTTTATGTTTTGGTAACAAGTTCACACGCGAGCAACAGATCAACAGCTCGTCTTCGCAACTTGAAAAATGTTCTCTCTTCAAATTCACGCGGGCTCCACAATTCTCCCCAGGCACGAACAAAAATGCTGTCATTCGCGAGTCTAGTCTCAGGTCCAGCTTGATGGCATCCGAATCGCACCGGCGAGTGAGTAAAAAAACAAACTATGTGTGCAACTACGCACGATTGAGTGAGCAAAATCCACCAGGGCAAGAGAGTCGATTGTGGCTTCATCGCTATTTCCGGAACAACCGTTAAAAAACGTACGGAACTGAGGAGGCTCCTGCCGAATTCTTCCAGATATCTGTTTTTGTGTAGGCACGCAGTAGCGAAAAAAGTGAATCTCGGTCTGGAGACCACCGATGCGCGGACTTGGTCCGGAATTTCCATGCGCAACACGTCATTCTAATTGGTCCGCATGGCTATGAAAATCAAGTTACTCCTGTTGGTTCTAGTCCTTGGTCCACTGCATGCTGGATGTCGTCTAAGCGACAATCTGCTGCGGACATCGATCATTGAACCCATTCAGTACTCTGGTTATTGGGATAGTAAGCGCGAACGCGCTCAGTTCCAGAAGCTGGCGCGACAGGAATTGGAGCACGTGCGTTCAGTCGCCCGTAGCGAGACAGATAACTATGCCTTTTCCCCATTTTCATCCGATTACGAAGCAGGCTTTGAGGCAGGATTCGTAGATTACCTGATGTATGGCGGCCCTGGGCAACCACCTGCTTTACCTCCCCGCAGGTATTGGTGGAGCGCCTGCGAGGGATGTGGAGTCGGTACCGCGATGGAAGATTGGTTCAATGGATTTAGACACGGTGCATCGATCGCGATGAATTCCGGTATTCGAGCCTGCGTGACAGTCTCTCCAATTGGAGCATTGTTCACCGAAACCACTCCCATCTACCCGGCAAGTTGCTTTTTCCCGTCCACTGTAGAGGAAATCAATTCGCCAGCCCCAGTTCCGGCATCTGCATTAATTCCGGAGGATCAATCGAATTCTTCTGCTCTTCCCATGATCACGAACGGAGCTTCTCCTGCGCAAGTAATAAAACCTATGGGGCCAATAGTTGAGTCTTCTGTTCAGCAGACCAGTTGGCAAAGCCTACAAAATGATCCTTCCTTGCCAACTGTTGGTGAATGGAATTTCGATTCGAAGGTTGAGCCAAAAGTTGGCTGGCCCGAGACCGATGCTAGTTATATTTATCCCTACGGTACCGAGACTCCATGGAGTTTTCCGCAAGACTCAACTAGCACGGAAATGTGGCAGCCGAAAGAAATTGAGACTTTGCCATTTGACGGCAGAAGCTCGTCGCAAAAGACGAGTGCGGTATGGGATAGCTCCTTTCGGTTGAAAACCCAATGGAAACAGACTTCGCTCGCTAGCAACCCGCAACTGGCCAATTCAACAATTCTTACAAGGCTCGCAAGCGATGCACCCATCCCAATGCTAATGTGGTTAGCACTATGTTCACTGCCGATCGGGCACCGCCCAGTGGCGTCGAGGTTTCGACTGTATTCGGTACCCACATATGGGTTGGCAATTGGGGCATCGCTCAAACAAATTGCAGCATGGGTATTAATATTGGGCTGCTGTCTGCTGTCTGGTTGTGCTTCGCTCACTAATCCTGTGCTAAACGGTATTCCCGTCAGGAAGTTACCGCCGGACTTGTTGTATGAACAGCATCGTGATGGGTTTCAAACGATGCCTCTATCGTTGTTGCGACAGGCACAACCAGAAAGCTACATTCTCGCCGCCGGTGATGTGTTGGGCGTGTACATTGCTGGGGTATTTCCGCCAACGTCGGCCGACCAACCGCTGGTCACGCCACCGGTATACTTTCCATCTCACATCGATCCCCTGGGTGCAGGGATACCTCCTGCCATGGGGTATCCGGTAACTATTCGTGACGATGGAACGCTGGCATTACCCTTGTTAGCTCCTATTCCGTTAGAAGGCAGTACGATAGAGGAGGCGGGTGAACGAGTTCGTCGTGCTTACACAGAAAGCGGCATCCTGCAATCGGGTCGGGAAACCGTCATGATTACGTTAATGCAGCCACGTCAGATTCGAGTGCTCGTTTTTCGGCAGGAAATCGGTGGTTTTTCGGCAGGTGGGCGAGGGGACATTTCTTCCAATAACGTAAAACGTGGTACAGCTCACGTTGTCGATTTGCGAGCTTACGAAAACGACGTGGCCAACGCGCTAGCCAATTCCGGTGGGCTTCCCGGGCTGGACGCGTACGACGGCATCTATATTTTCCGCGGCGGTCAGCGCAATCCTGACTTAACGGCTAGATTGCAGACAACCACTGGAAGTGAGGAAGCCTCACAATTGTGTGGGTTATGTGCGGAGACGGATTACATTCCGACGCGTTGGCCTGCGGCCGCACCGCCTCCCTTCTGTGCCGATGATGTAATTCTTCACCAAGGCGATGTCATTCTTCTGGAGGCTCGTGCACAGGATCTTTACTATACCGCGGGTCTACTACCTGCCGGAGAACGAGTCCTACCGCGAGATTATGACTTAGATGTAGTAGAAGCGGTAATCCAAGTCAGTGGATCGTTGGTTAATGGAGCATTCGGTGGCAACAACTTCAATGGGCTCCTGATTCAAAAGGGCATGGGTAATCCTAACCCAAGCGCCTTGACGGTTATTAGGCGGACGCCTTGCGGTGGTCAAATACCGATCGCAGTCGATTTGAACCGAGCTTTGGTAGATCCAAGGGAGAGAATCTTGGTTCAACCCGGTGACGTATTGATACTACAAAGTACGAAGCACGAATCGATCTCGCGATACTTCAATGACCTGCTGAATGTCAATTTCTTGTGGAAAGGGTTTGAAGACGGCAATTGGGGTGGGTCAGCAGCCTTACGTCAGGCATCCGCGATTGCTCAGTAGCATGTGCTCGTAATGGAGTATTGCATTTCCCGCTCCGAGCACTCGGAATGTTTGGACGTGCCGAAGGATAAGAACGCTATCTTTTCGAAACGGCGCCCGGGTTCGCTATTCCAATGTTTTTTGATGACCAGTTGTGTGCGCTGATTTGAACGTCAGTTCTAAGGTGCTCGGAGAGCGAAGTGATCATAGTGGACTTCGCGATCAACGGTTGTCAGATTCATGTTTGATTTTGTTGCATGGGCGAGCCCTTCGGATTGGAGTCGCCCAGCTAACTGATCGTCGATGTGGACTTCCATGACATCGCCTCTGATTCGTATCCGTAGATTGTGCCAGGCTCCCGGATCAAGCTTGACCGTATTCCGCGAGGTCTTCTGCTTGAGTAACTCTTCAGTTGCTGCATCCAGCTTCTCACCTGCTTTTCGTTTTTCACGAATGTCCTTGCGGAAAATTCCGGTCTTGCCATCGTAGAGAGTTACTGATTTCGGGTTGACCGCCACATGGCAAATGTGGCCTGCGTGAGAGCCTTTGTACTCCAGATCTCGAATCATCACGGAAAAACTTGGAGAGCCATGGAACTGAAACGAGACCGCGATTTCAAGATCAGATTGCGGAGGGAAGTCGATTGAGTTGACAGAGGGGTGGTCGGCATCTTTGGGAGTGATCCCGACCAGGACTCCATCACGCTCGATCGAGTCGCTCTTCCAACTTCCCCAGCGTTTGTCGAGACTACCGTCCTGAAACTCATCCTGAAAAAGAATTGTGTTGAATTCCTCGGCATGGGTGCACAGCGCCGCAGGCCCAATGCACACAATCAGCGAAAGAGTTAGAAGAACTCTCATAAATGTTTCCTAACTAAAGGCGATATACTGATAACACACGTTACGCGTTGGTGCGACTCGCGCTAACTAAACTCATAAAAATTGAACAGAACAACTCTGCCAATTGAAAAATGTTCTCTAACGGCAGTTAGGTCTCTGGTTGGTCTCAGTCTTGTTTACGCAGGTGCGTCTCAATCATCCGGCAGGTTGCACCTAGTTCACATGTTTCAACTCGAAAATTCTTGGCGGAATTCGCAATTCTGATAGCAGCGTCCAAGCCTGCGCCCGCGTGTGACAACTGGTTTAGAGAGTTTGCATACAACCTCGCCGTAGCTTCGGCAGCTCCGATTGAATTGATAGAGGGAGTGGTCGCCTGTGGACAATATTGAACAAAGTATATCGATCGCAGCAGACATGATTCCAATTGCGAAACTAGCGGCAGATGTTTTGCGGCTACGAGATAGGTAGCATCGGTTTGAGCAGCTTCTGCTGGAAGTGGATAGGATATGGGCGGCAAGTTCTTTAGACAGAGTGCTCGCGGATAAGCAACGACTTGCATAACGTCCAAATCGATCACGGCAAGTTCGTCGCTCATGTATCGCCAACCATGGTGCAAAAGCCCCCACAGAGTGGTCGATTTGCCGCCTCCCGATTGGGCAACTAACAAATGGGCTTCGCCATTTACTTCTGCCGTCGCAGCGTGCAAGAAATAGAAATTTCGACGCAACAACTGGACTTGGACCGTTGAATCACTTTCCAACGCATATAAGAAATCGGCCGTACTGTAAGTACAAGCAAGGCGCAGACTGTCTCGATGAATTGCAATTTCCGAGCTGTCCTGGGAACGCTCTACCGAGTAGCTTAAGTCCGGCGACGTTGGTCCGGTTGCCAGGTGCCCCCAATGAATCGCAACGAGGTCAGCAAGCTCCGGCACCTCGCATCGGACAAGTATGTTGACGCCGAGTATGCAATAGAATTGATCAAGCAAAGCCGTACATCCAGGCCATGACTCTCATTCACAGCATTCGCGGTCACCAGAGGGTAGAACTTAACAAACCAGAATCAAATGCGAAGCTAGCCACCCTATCAAAACCATCGGTGCCGACGGCGATGATGGTGATGGTGATGATGGTGGTGATGGTGATGAGGGGTATGATGTCCTCCTCCCGATCCTCCGCCGGAACCTCCCCCTGAACCACTAGAAGCGTGGGCGGGTTTGACCTTCAGTGAAAGGATAAGAGGGGCTACATACCCAAGTTTGCCAACAAAGCGACGTCGAGACTCAGTATTTGGAGAGTTGGAGTTTTGCTCGTTCATGGTGCTTCCTCGTTAATTGGTGATGAGCTGCAATTGGCGGAGTTGCTCAACAACATGTATCACGTCATTGGTGGCTAATACAACATCCACTTCAAACTCATCAGAAAACCGCTGGGCAATTTCATTCGTCGATAACTTGCCATCACACAAGTTCCAGACGAATCCTCCCGTTTCGTTCAACTCGTGAACATACACAGTCTCGTCATCTAAAAGCAAGATTTCGCCATCAACCAGCCTTGTCCGGACATTCGCTCGTAAAGGGAAGTTCATGGGTAGCCCCGCCGCTGGGTCGATATAAAACTCATTATAGTCTAAGTGCGACGCGCCTGGGCACGTCTGATTCTAGCAGGAAATTTTCGGTGGACGATCCTTTTTCTTGCTTCCGGCAGGCAGTTTCCAGCCAATGCTAGAACAGCAAATGCTTCTGCCGCACCCAAGCTGCGGCAGTTTGGACTCCTTGCGAAACACCTACTAATGGCTGGTACCCCAGTAGTTCTTTTGCATGATAGTTGGGGTAGTCCACTTTCCTGCCGAAAAGCCTAAGCTGACCGGCGGTAGGAGTAACTTTCAACGACGATTCCGTGGCTCTCATATACTGAGCCGCCAAAGCACTTTTCGCATTCAGACTCATGAGCCAGTCTTTGCAATGGCTGAGTCCAAATCGCCCCGCTGCACGAATAGGTGCCATAAGTCTGCTTTTGGCTGCAATGGGCCAAATCGCTTGCTCCTTCAAAGGAGGTTGACCGAGTGCCGCATTAAATCTGCGAAAATACTCGTTCCAAGTCACAATGTCTCCACCATTAATATTGAAAGTTGCCCCGACTGCTCGGTCGGATGTCAAAGCTCTAGCGGCTGCCTGAACAACATCAGTTACGTACACCAGATTACATGTACCATCACCATGTTTTCCGAAAGTTCCCCATTTGCCCGAAAAAAGACGATGGGCAAAGCTAACTGTCCAAGTATAGCCAAACGGACCGTAAACAATGGTTGGCCTCAGGATGACCACGGGGGCACCTAGTTGCATGTACTTCTCGCATATGTTCTCCGCCGAGATTTTATGTAGTGCATAGGCGCTACTACTACCGTTGCGTGGATGATCTTCGGGTACGATACCTGTGGGTTCGCCATAAACGGCAACTGAGCTGAGATGAACAATTCGTTCCAGTCGCATTTCGTGGGCCACGGCCAACACGTTTTCTGTGCCTCGCACTGTTACCTCTTCATTGCCAACTGCGCAGTGAATAACAGCGTCGCAATCCGCCATGGCAGCGCGCAACTGGGGGACAGAAGTAACATCGCATGGTGCGACCTCCAATTTCCTACGTACCAAGCGAGACGCACTGCTCCATCGGCGTACACCTGCTCTGACCGGAATACCTGCAAGATCAAAACTTTCCGCAACCCAACCGCCGACGAATCCGGCCGCGCCCGTCACGAGTACTTTTTGCATCGGCAAACTCATTTGAAAACATTGTGTGATAACTGTCCTGAGAACTGCTGACGCAGCCATGGAATATTCGGATCACTTGAATACCACGGCATATCAAATGCGTTAGCCTTACGGTATGCTTCCTCAATCAGCGAAATCGAAGGAGCCACGTCAATAGCCTTAAAAAACGGTTCTTCCGTCTGGCGAACGACGCCAATGAAATTATCGATCAGCTGCCATGCATGTTCGTGGTAACCCCTTGGCTTGGCCACATGCACAACCTGCCGCTTGCCTTGACGGGTAATCTCAATGGAAGTCGGATTGAATAGCCGTCCGCTGATGGTGGCCGTGTCACACTCCACGGTGTAACGGTTCTGCAACTTGAAAAGTCGACTAAAAGCCAATTCGACTACGGTGGAACCACAAGTAAGTTGTACATCCATACTGGCTTCTTGGCCTCCCATCGCGTCCCAGAGAGCCTCGACTACTTGAGGTGTTTCGTTGAAGCTTGACAACCACCAGCAAATGAGATCCAAGGTGTGCGCTCCTCGATCCAGGAAAACACCCTTGGCTTGGTCAGCATGTTTGAGATAAAAGTCGGACACGCTTTTCCATTCAAATGGACTTCCGTCGCAGATCCGAATTGCCCGAATATTTCCGAATTCGGTTGCATGTAGCTTGGATGCGATAGCGCAATAGGACGGAAACAACCGACGGCAGTTGTTGACCATAAGCGTGGCGCGACCGGCCTCAGCCGCGGCTATCATATTCGTTACTTCTAGGGCCGACATCGCCAGTGGTTTTTCGACAAATACTGATTGACCTTGGTTCAAGAAGTGAATGGCTTGCTCAGCATGGAGATGATGGGGTGTAGTGATAAACGCAGCTGCAAGATCGTCAGGCAGGCAGCTATAGTCGGAACCATAATTCTCCACGCCAAATTCTGACGCCAGAGATTTTGCCTGCGGACCAGATAGGTCCACCAACCACACGGAATTCCGAAAACCACGGTATCTATTCAACACAGGCAAACAGAATTCTCTGGCTGCAGCTCCACAACCGATAATCGCTATTTTGGGCAATGTACTTTCGTACCGTTTTTCTACAGCTGAGCCCATGAGTTGAAAACCTTTTTTGCACAATGTTTCAAGGCGAATGCGATACGCCCGTTCAAGCGAAGCCCCGTCTGCCGAGAAAAGCATGGTTTGGCATGCTAGAATCGGGCGCATATAAACTTATTCCAAAGCGATTCAGCAAATCAAAACAAGTGCTTACCTCACGACTCTCTACGGCCTTTTGCCAAGAATCCACCAGTAATTGCCGGTCGTTCTGCCGGATCATTTGCTGGCGATCCTGGCTACTTGCTTTGCGGGTAGAACGCGATGGCTGTAGCAGTTGCTTACTCATGGCGTCTGGATCATCTAAACCCAAGTCTGAAGCCAGTCGCTGAACGACGGCTTGAGCCGAAGTGATCATGTCTTCGTAGCCAATAAAGGTCCATTTAGATCGCTCGGGGAGCAACGAAATCGGTACCAGATTTTCTAATGCCCAATCGGCAACCCGTATTTCCATTTCTGAACCCGTGCGATAAACCTTCCAACACTCAGACTCCAATTCGTCGCCCAGATATTGCTCGACAAACTGACGATTTCTGAGAAGTCCCTTCCCGGTTGATAGCCAACCATTTTTCTTGACGGAAAGGGCTTGCGCAATTGGATGTCTTGTCAGGACCACGATGTGAGCATCGCACTGTTGATCAATCCAGTCGATTATTGCCTTTGCGTCTGTGATTTTTAGACAAATGCGATCATTGAAAAAATGGAAATCCCGACTCCAAAATCTCCACGGAGTATTGACGCGGATTTCGCCCGATAACAGTTGCATCAAGTATCGTCGAATGATGGCTGCTTCCTCGTCATCCGGACAAGCAATCTGACTATACGCAAATAAAGGCAAGCGATTAATGGTGGCCGTACTCATGGTGTACAGGCCAAAGGGTTGATCGCTAAACATGACACCTGGATTGGCGGCAATCATCTGCATCAACAACGTACTACCGCTTCGGCGGGAGCCAAAAATCAAAATTGGCTTCTTGGTTGGACGAAACTGAACACAGGACCACACCAACTCCTTAACAAATTGCGTAGCGGCAGAACGAAGGGCGAGTCGCTCTTGTCCAGTCGATCTCATCGGCAGTTGGGCAGGTGAGTTCGCAATTGACGATGATGGCATTGGCTTGGTCCAAGCGAATAGGCAAATTTCAGCGCGCAGCTGCTTCTTCTAGTTTCGAATCTGGAATTCCATCCACAAGGAAATTCGTATCCTCCTGGCCTGAAGTTGCAAAGCGGCTTGCGAATGGCCATAGATTAGCGAGCCCAAGGAATATGGCTGCCAACATGGAAGTCGATCTCACTCCGCCGATATTGTAGTCTCGGAAAATCGAGGCCGTTATTGTGAGCAAAATGATGCTTCGGATCAGTTGTTGGGTTGGTGCATCGCCCGACGTATCGCTAATATTCCATAGGGCCATAACGTAAATCGATAAATAAGCAAGTGTGACCAATAGGCCCAATTCCACTGCTTTCGTAATGAACGTGTTGTGAAAGGTTGTTCCGGCTCCACTGTATCCGCTAATCCTGAGTTGCTTTCGGCCTTGTTCTGACAAGTCGCCTGACGTGCCAAATCCGTGACCAACCCAAGGCTTTTCTTCAATCAATTTGCCTGCGTACGCCCAGGCAACATCCCGCCCAGATAGTCCACGCTCCATCCTCAAGTAATTTGCAAAACCAGGTATTTGTGCCAACTGCGGCCAGATTAGAAAAGGTGCAAGCAGGAAGAAAGCGACTCCACCAAATAGTACCATGCGTGAACGACGAAGAGATTCCGGAATTGCCCAGAATGCACAGGCAATGAGAACACCAAACAAGACTCCTCGACCCTGGGAGACGATCAACCCAGCGGAAGTCATTACAAAACACAGAACAAAAAGGATACTTCCAGTTCGCAAAGACAAAAACAAGCTGCACATGAGGCCAATTGCCATTTGCAGAGCATGTCCTTCGGCGTGTTCCAAAATTCCACCGCTGGCAATGATGCCTGAGAATTCGGAGTACGAATATTTGTTGCTTAACGGCAGCCCTGCAATCGAATCAATTCCCAAGGCTCCGATATAAGAGGGGATTGCAATCAGCGCACTGCCAATGGAAACGACTTTCACGAAATTCTCGAATAGACTTCGATCAAGTAACAAGCACATGGGCAGTATGAGCCACGCCCCGTAGGCCACGACGGTATAGGCCACAATGGCGCCTTTCTCCGCACCTGCGTGAAAACACCATGAAACTGCTATGAAACAGATTGAATACAAATGCAGCGGCCAGCCTGCTATCAAGGTGGTGTGAAATACTCCCCGTGGCATGCGGGTTAAAATCAATGTTGCTCCCAGGCAGAGTACAACACTTGCAGCCAACAACGAGCGCACCCACTCCATCGAGAGGATAAATCGCGTATCGTAAATAACACCTGCCAAGAGAACGAAGCATAGCATTCCAAAGACAATTGCTTTGCGTATCGTTAGTAGTTCAACGCCCATGACAATCGTCCTATCCACGTGAGACGTGAGCGTAAGAATCAGACTTGAGGCTACTCGATTTCAGTTGACGGCCAATGAACAGCCGTCTCGTTAGTTCTCCAAAATCTCCGTCGTCAACGAACAATCCTGCCGGCAGCTCCTCAATGCTGGTGCGCAAATCGACGTAGTCTTGGTTGGTCATATTGCAGATTTTTTCACTTAGGCAGTCTGAATCCAAAGATTCCAATACTATGCCCAATCCCTGCTTCTGCACGTATGTGCCTGTTTCGTGACTTGAAATGGCAATGGCGGGAATTCCAAAATATCCACCCTCGTAAATGCGATTAGGCAACAACCAGGTCGAATTGTTGCCGCCGCCAAGGTCAATGCACCAGTTAAAGTGTATTCTCGCATAGATCTCGGCCAAGTCCCGCGGCGCCGAGTATTCGCCTTCGTAAATTATGTTTTTACAATCACGAATCGTGTTTTGAAAGAAAGTTTGGTCCATAAGTGAGAGACATCCACGTATCACTACTTCCACTTTGTCTGGGTATGCATCTGCAAGTTTTCGCAAGGCCACCAGGCTTGCCTCGCAACGAATATTGCCAAACCATCCGATCGTCCACTTTTGCCGGGACGAGTTCATGTTGTATTCCAGTTTCCGTGAATCGTTACTCAAGAGTCTCGCCGGCCATTTATTCGACATCAAGAATGTCTGCCCCGAGTATTGTTGCACGGGTTTGAAGTAATTACGTAGGAAGGCCGGTGAACTCACGACCAGCAGGCTTGTGCGAGCCAAGACCCTGCGTTCTAGCCATCTGACGATTTTTCCACGCCAGCCGGGCCGTAACGAAGCTGGATGGATATCCAATACTTCGTAAACAAATTTCCCAGAGCAGCCAGTTAGAAACTTTGCTAACAGTGTGAGTAACGCCAAATCCAGATTGCGGGCATACAACACTGCCGCGTTCCGCCAGACTTGTCGATGCATAAGGATAATTCCCACTGCTCGCACTAACGTAAAAATACGCAGAAGCAATTTACGCTCTTTGGTAAAGCCCAATTCGATATCCGGCCAGTCGGGTGCAAAGTCTGAGTTATAGCGCGAACGTCGAAAACTAAAACTGACCAAATCAATACCACAACCAATAAGCCCATGAGCTCGCTTATAGACGGCAGCATCTGTGCAATCAGGTGCTATGTAGATAACCAGTTCCGAAGAGACACTGTCATTTTTTCTAGCTGTTACCATAACCAACTTGACTTTGCTACAGTTCCACAGTCGGTATATTCAACAGCAACGATTCGATCCGTTCGATAGCGCCAGAGCGGTCGTAGACACGCGCGCGCTTGAGACAGTTTTCTTGCAACCTTTTGTAACTAGCGAGGTCGTTCGAAACTTCTGCTAAACGCTGGGGAATGGTTGCTACTTCAGGCCAAGGAATGACCAAGCCTAACTGATTTTCGTTGACTTCTTCTGCCAAAGGTCCTACGCCGTCGGTGATTGCAATGATTGGCGTACCGATGCTGATGCAAGGTATCAGTTTACTTGGAAAAAACGCTGAACCGACTCCCGACTTTTGCGGAATCACAAACCAGTCGGAGTTGTGTATTGCATCCACAAATCCCAGCTCGGATAGCAGTGAACCAAAATTGTAACGAGTATCTTGCGACTCGTTTACCCAGCTCTGAACAGTGCGGGCTTCGCTTCCCTCGCCATGGATCGCAAGTTCAAATTCGTTTTCTTTCGAACTTAGGGCCTGACACAACTCCAGCAGACCCTGTTTTTTGCCAATCGTTCCGCAATACAGCAGTCTTGGAGCAGCGCGACCTTCGGAACACTTGCCACTTCTAACACGACCGATCTGATCCCTCAGTGAACCAGTCAGCCAATTTGGACAACAGTGGATTGGAATGCGATCACTTTTGATCCTCTCCAACTGTCGGACCATCGCTGGCGAGATACTACTCCAAACATCTCCACGATTCATAATCAGAGATTGAACTTTGGAGGCCAACCACGTCAATCGTCCTGACTTCAGAATGCCACTGGCTGTCGCGGCTTCGGCGGGAATGTCTTGAACATTGACCCACAGGGAATCTCGGAACCAGAGCTTTCTTAGAACAGCAAATACAACTGCTCCCATTAACGGACAGAAAACCATAACGACTTCTTGCTTCTTACCCCAGAAAAGACTTCGAAGCAAACTGAGCGTAAATGACAGTTCATGGAGTAAACGCGGTATTATGCGAGATGGATTTGGTGGGACGAATATCCAGTGCCTTCTGACACGGACGCCTTGTATGGTTTCCTCCTTGATTCGCCAGGTGGCGTTTTCAGCAAGTTTCCATTGTGGGTAATAGGGAAACGAAGTATAAACCGTTACTTCGTGTCCCTTTTCTGCCAGCGCAGCACACATATCCGATGCGATGGCAGCGATACCAACGCAATCGGGTTCGTACATCATTGTGATGACTAGAACTTTAAGCCGCGCAGTCGTTTGCATAAGGGAACTGAGAAGTTAGTGAAAAAAACAATACTCGGCAAAATTGAGTGAGTGGCTTGAAACGACTTAAGTTCTTG
>JAGQOY010000067.1 GCA_020427005.1 Planctomycetales bacterium | reverse complement strand
ATCTTGAGATTAAATAAGCCGAAAATCTCCTCTTGGCTGAGACCTGAGGTTCTTGGTTTTCCAGATTCGGCGAAAAGCTGGTTAAAAAGCTCGCGTTTTTGTTCCAAGACTTCATGTATACGCTGTTCGATAGTATCCGCGGCAATCATGCGAGTAACGGTGACTGGCCCGGTCACGCCGATGCGATGAGCTCGATTGACCGCCTGATCCTCGATCGCCGGATTCCACCAGCGATCAAATAGAAAAACGTATTCGCAGAATTGTAGATTTAGCCCAACACTTCCCGCGCCATAGCTCATAAGAATCATATGCTTGGTAGGATCCTCTTTAAATTGCTTGATAACTGCGTCGCGTTTTGAAGAAGGAATCCTTCCGTGGTACTGCATTGGACCAAATCGGGCCAAGGGTTCGGCAATTCTCTCGAGAGTTTCGACCCATTGGCTAAACACGATCGCCTTGCGTCCACTTGCTGCAATTTCCTCCATGTCGGCCTCTAGCCGTTCTAGCTTACAGCTCGCACCCGATGCAGGGTCAAAGTTACATATTTGCTTTAATCGAAGGACTAGCTCAAATACGTGCTGGATGGTGAGCATTTCCTCCATATCTGCAAGTTGCACGACACCTTCATCCTCTGCAAATTTGTATGCCTCCCACTGTGAAGGCGTTAACTCCAGTTGCTCGTCGCGAAACATCTTGGGAGGCATCTCGGTGAGCACTTTATCCTTGGTGCGACGCAAGATGAAATCTCGAGTGGCCTGACTAATGCTCTTCAAATGCATGTCGCTGCGCAAGTAGCCGGGGGACAAGAACTCAAATATGTTCACTAAATCTTCAACCGAATTCTCAATGGGTGTTCCGGTCAAAGCCCATGAACGGCTTCGCGAAAGTGAGCGAACTATATGGGCTGTCGTGCTATTGCGATTCTTGATGCGTTGCGCTTCATCAAGTACTACCAAATCAAAATGACAATTTGGGTCCTCTAACACGGCACGATCTCGCATCAACAATTCGTAGTTCGCAATGCGCACAGGTGCATTTCGCTGCGCCCATATCCAGTTTCTCTTAGCCGAGTCTCCTTCGATGACGGTCACTGGAATTTCAGGCGCCCATTGGTTGAATTCTCGAACCCAATTCGTGACGAGCGGCTTTGGACAAATCAACAAAACGTTTCGCAGCTGCCCAGCTAACAATAGCATGCGAACAGTTGTAATCGCCTGCATCGTTTTACCTAGCCCCATTTCATCGGCTAGAATCGCTGCTTCTCGAGGAAACAAAAAGGCTATTCCTTCGAGCTGGTACGGGAACGGCTGAAATGGAAATTCTAATCGAGCCGAGGCCACGAGAGATTCAATGGGTGGTTGCAATACGAAGTACAAACGATCTTCAAGTTTGATCAAATCAGCGGGAGGTTTAATTCGCGTGCGCGACTCTTTAGTTTTGAGTGATTGCCGATCTCTTTCGTATTCTACATCTACATCGGACTTTACCTTCTGCTTTTGAGGCTGGCAAAACTCGACACCTTCAGGGAAACAAAAGCCCATAGTTTGCGGAAGTTTTGAAGAGAACCGAATTGGAATCGCATGAACATCCAATTCCTGGTTAACGTTCTCCGCCATTTCGACTTGAACAGATAAATCTGGCTCTGACTCTGAATTCCAAACAATACTATCTGCGACCTCCAACACGAACTCGCTGGAAACTAGCTCCAGGGATGACGAGAAACTTACCCCAGCCCATGATGCTGAAGGGGCTTCGTTGTCGGCATGAGTGAGCTCCAAAGCCGTACTATTTCTATGAAGCATGGGATTGTGCATAAGAGGTCTAGGCGGCTCGGGCAATTGGATGCGCCTCTAGGAGAGCTTCGCGAATTCGATCGAATGGCTCAGCAAGGTCAAAGGCCTCAGCCATGGACTCTAGATGCGCTATCGATTGTTCATTCACATAGCTTCTGGAGGATAGTACCTTGAGGCTCATTTGCCCAACCGTCAAAGACTGATGTTTGAGAGTCGTAGTACTGGGAATGCTCAATGAGCTTTCGGAGCTGTCGCCGATTTCCATGTGTAGAACAGGAAGTTCACAAACGTGCGAAATGGCCAAGGTAGCCAACGAATCAACCAGCAGAACATTGGGCTTGATTTTTCCCTTGGTTGTAAGTGCTTTAGCGATTTGTTCACCGCAAACAAATTCATCTACCGTGGGACCATATAGAAGTTGTTGTGCACGGCTCGGTTTGACAGGCATCGTACAATAAAACTCGAGCGGGCGCGCATGTGAATTAACGACCAAATATCCTCCGATATAGCCGATCTCTGAATGTCGTTTGACTGAAATGTATCCTAAATGTGCTACCATTCGCTTGGCAATTCCTAATCCTGGGCGCGATTCAATTGTGTGACTCTTGGGTTGATTTCGGTTGGCAGCCTATGTAGCGGAAGCTTTCTTCGCGTTTGGGAATACTTTGTTCACCTAGGTTGTTCACCGTTCACCTAGGTTGTTCACCTACTTCCATCAACCAATTACTTGATATCGGACTGTAGGCTGACACGTTGGGCCGGTACTATGCTGGGCACCTTTGTCTTGGCAGTCAGAAAAAAAGCGATGACTTTCACCAACAACGGGACATTGTGTACAACTGTTGCTAGACTGTTGGTTCCCATGATCTTTGATAAAGAATTTTGAACGATTCAGCTTCACTTGAAACTGACTTTTTGCGGACAAATGCAATCGCATTTGCAATAATGCTTGCATTGGCGGCTTGTCAGGCATTCCATAAGTTGATTCGGATATCCGGTTATGCGGACTTTAGTGGAGACGACGAATGGTGGGTCGACTAGACAAAACGCTGACAATTGCCCGGGTACCAGCCGAGTTTTGCTCGACTCCATCTGGGGAATGACTATACTGAATGCGAGTTTCAAACTGAGGAGATTAGGCTCTTACGTCAGATTAGGGCCTATGTCTTGATGGCCGCAGAGTCCCCCGCGGATCTACGCAGAAGGCCGAAGTTTGAGAATTTTGGTGAAGAAAATCAGGGAATTTTTGAAGACGGAGTGCACAAGTGGCGGCCGATCCATCGCAGTTTTCTCCTGTGTTCCGAATAGATGTAGCTCCAGAGGCAGGAGGAGCAGGCACTCGTTCCAATGCAGCTGGTTCAGATTCAACTCCGGTAGTGCTTCTACAGCAAATCCTCGCCGCTCAGCACAAACAGAATCAACTATTAGAGCAACTGCTGCAACAATCCGTGGCGGCTCAAAAGCAACGCAATCAAGAGTTGCAACAATGGAAGGATGCCAATCCTCGCCTAGCAAAAGCCTGTCGACGTGCAGCTGAGACGCTATCTCGTGTCCAGACTGAGTTTCTCGACAACTTGACTGATGAAATCGAGGACAATCACGACAACTTGTTGGAAGGTGATTTCATGCTCAACGAATTCGTTGATCGTTTCGGTCCTCGTCTGGCACATTTAAATGGGGTGCTTCAGGTTTTGGCTCAATTGGGTTCCTCGAACGCTAATCCCTAGATAAATAAGACTGGAAAACATGGCGGTTCTTGCCCATATCCCGGAGCCAGGGTTCACCTTATGTCCAGTAGCATAGCGAGGGAGCCGCTTACGGGAATTGTCAAACAGAACCAGCGCGTTGTTGGGGCAATTTGCTTGCCGGAAGAGCACGTGGGTGAATTCATTGACCAATTCAACCACTGTTACGGACCGCTTGGAATGAGAGTCGAAGTGCCTGGCGTGGTTCTCGATCATCTGGGACAACGCCTTGTGGTACCTGTAGGAGGCAGCCGAACGATAACTGCCATGGATGCACCCACAATGCCAACGTTACCTCAACATCCTTCCTAGCATGCAAAATCGACACGCGACAACCACATGGACATCTAAAAGACGGTGAGCGTTTATGAACTGGAGCAGGAAGGATGTGCAATAGGTTCTGATGACGGCCCCGCATAAATTGAACGGCCTCCGTCAATTGGTAAGCAAATGCCAGTGATAAAAGGGCTATAAACCAGGAACAATACGCCCCGAGAAATATCCTCCGGGCGGCCTTCACGTTTTAGCAATGAATGTTCGACGATTTGTAAACGCTTGGCATCGTTGATTTGATGATCTAGCAACACTGGGCCGGGCAATATGGCGTTGACTCGTACTCGCGGATTGCGATTGGCCAATTCAATCGCCATAGTACTTGTTATTCCTGGGATGTTACATTTACTAATCAAGTACGGAGTAAAGCCAACGTAGGGACGCAGAGTCGACCAATCCCCTATGTTGACAATTGCTCCTCCCGTCGCTTGTTCACACATGGCCAAACCCATTGTCTGACATAACCAGGCTGTGGCAAAAGAATTGACGCTGAGATGTCGCCAATAATCGCGGGGTTCAGCTTGGTCGATTGGCGTTGGTTGCCAGATGGCTGCCGAATTTATCAGCACATCCAGTCTTCCAAAGCAATCAAGCACCTCGTCTCGCCAACGACAAGCATTTTTCTCGTCATCTATCTCTCCCTGTACAGTGTGAACGTGAAATCCTTGTTGTTCGCAATCTCGAACGAAATCGTTCATGGACTTGATGGAACGATGGGCATGAACTACGACTCTAAATCCGGATTTGGCAAGCCACAAAGCCACGTTTTGTCCCAAACGTGGTGCTCCGCTTCCTGTAACTAAAGCAACAGGTGAACTGGTCCCAAATAGGTCCAAGTTGTTTTCCATCGTTTATCTCTAGGTGGTAGACGTACCAAAATGCCTGAGCGACAATGAACAGCCAATAAACCTATTTCGTTGCAACTCAAGAAGTAGATTTCTAGTCACCATTCACTTTCCTGCCAACTCAAGCTATCTCGCTTATGTTTGCGGAATGATGGGCTGTCTGATTGTCAACGCCACGTTGCTGTAAACCCCAGGTGTATGGAGTTATATGCTGATGGCCCTCACTCGTCGACCGGTCGCTAGGAACGCACAAACTTTTATGAATAGGTGTTGTCTGGGCAAGGATGTTACCTTTCCTATCCGAGCAGTGCGTAAAATTATCGGATGGTCTAGCGACAGTGAAACGAGGGCGAATATGGTTGAGAGAAAAATAAAGTTTGGCCCTAGACTAGAAGTCAACGGGGCAGGCCTGATTGCCTTGATCACTTTGTTATTGCCGGCAATATGGCTCGATCATTCCCTAGGCCTGGCTCAGGAATCTAAGCCCGCCAATAATCGGATAGCACTTGAGAACCTGTTTGAAGATTACTTTCAAGAGTACCTAATTCTTTTCCCCATCGAAGCGACCAATTTTGGCGATACTCGTTACAACGACCAATTGCAGATAGATGTCGCTCCCGAGTTCGTCGCGAGAAAACGCAATTTTTATCAACGTACGTTATCACGGCTCAATGCCATCGAAATTCAAACGGTCGATGACGCGACCAGGCTGATGGCTGAGATCCTAAAGTACGAGCTCGAGACCCGCTTGCGGGGTCTCGATTTTGGTTTTGAACGAATTCCGTTCAATCAGTTTGAGTCCCTGCCACTCACTTTTGCGCAAATGGGGAGTGGAAAAAGCAGCCAGCCATTCCGCACCGTAGTTGACTACGAAAACTGGCTAAATCGCATCGAGCGGTTCGAAGTTTGGACGCACGCAGCTATTGCTCGATTTGATGAGGGAATTCGCACTAACTATGTGCTGCCAAGCATATTGGTAGAGCGGATGGTGAAGCAGATGTTAGACCCCACAATTGTGACCGACGACCCTACACAGAACCTGTTTTATGCGCCTGTGCAGAACTTTCCAGATTCCATTTCGGACGTCGACCAGAAACGGTTACGAGGGCAGTATGTTCAGACCATTGCACAGCGGGTTGTTCCCTCATATCGTCGATTAGGAGAATATCTGCGCGATGACTATTTACCACACTGCAGAACGACTTCGGGTATCAGTGCATTAAAAGATGGACGCACGCAGTACCAATATTGGGTGAATTATTGGACGACGACGGATGCTACACCTGATGAAGTATTTGAAACCGGCGAGCGCGAGGTGGCACGCATTCGAGAAGAAATGCGACAAGTTCAAAAAGAAATGGGTTTTTCTGGCACACTGGAAGAGTACTTTGAATACTTGCGAACTTCCTCCCAGTTCAAACCATATCATAACCCCGAAGAAGTATTGGCCGCCTTCCACGCGATCCAACATCAGCTGGAACCTCATTTGGCGACCGCGTTTCTGAATCGACCAAAAACGTCATTCGAAATTCGCCGCACTGAATCCTTTCGCGAAAAGACGGCTAGTGCAGAATATATGCCAGGGTCTGCCGACGGTAGTCGCCCCGGTATTTTCTATTGTCCAATTCCAGACGTTACCGAGTTCAATGTCACCAGTGGTATGGAATCCTTATTCCTTCATGAAGCCCTGCCCGGACACCATTATCAAATCTCGTTACAGCAAGAGAACGAAAGGCTACCCAAGTTTGCGCGCTTCTTGTGGTACGGTGCCTATGGCGAGGGATGGGGTTTGTATTGTGAGTCGATAGGTGCCGAACTTGGGCTATATACAGACCCTCGACAACGTATTGGTGCTCTAGGAGACGAGATTCATCGCGCCATTCGATTAGTGGTGGATGTTGGCATGCATTGGAAGGGTTGGACTCGAGAGCAGGCCTTAGAGTACATGATGTCCAACGAACCCATTAGTGAAGATGGTGCAGTCGCAGAGGTCGAACGTTACATGGCCTACACAGCGCAAGCACTAAGCTACAAAACGGGTCAATTGAAAATCAGAGAACTGCGTGCCAAGTGTGAACAGCGATTAGGAACACGGTTTTCCCTTGCGGGCTTCCACGATATGGTGCTGCGTGATGGTTGTATGCCCTTGAGCATTCTTGAACGCCGGCTGGATGCTTGGGAACCTTAGCAAGCCGAATGATGGAATCCTAGATTTCTTCATAGTGGATCGACATTAAATCCACTGTACTGTGTCGCTGAAATAGCATAGTACTGGGTCGCTGAAATAGCATAGTACTGGGTCGCTGAAAATGCATAGTACTGGGTCGCTGAAAATGCACGAATTGGCCTCTTGGAGTGACAAGCCTTGGAAATGCGCAGTTTTTCGAAACAGGATATCGAGGCACTGCGTCCACCAGTCCGCAGACCGACACCAGGCGATCGGGCCTTGGCCGTAGTCCACGAAAAGGAAGCCTATAGAGACAACTTTCACCAACTGTCGATTGCCGAATGTCTGACAATCTTTCTGAAAGGTGGTGAATGTCCGCTGCGTTGTTTGATGTGCGACATGTGGCAGCATACTCATCGTGCACCCACACCTACGGGTAACATTCCCAAGCAGATCGAATTTGAATTGAGCCGATTGCAAGCCACTCGCCCCAAGGTATTGAAGCTATACAACGCCAGCAACTTCTTTGCGCCTCGTAACATTCCAAGCTCGGATCTGCCAGTTATCGCGGATTTGATTGCGGATTGGCCTCGCGTGGTTGTCGAAAATCACCCTAAGTTCATGAGTGCGGCTGTCCTCAAGTTTTCCAGTCGTTTGATAGGGGAGCTAGAGATTGCAATGGGATTGGAAACCGTTCATCCACAATTACTGGCGTGGTTGAACAAGGATATGTCGCTTGACGATTTTGAAAGAGCCTGTCGTCTGTGTCGCAGTGCAAGCATCAAACTACGCTGTTTTCTGTTACTGCAATTACCCGGGCTTACCAATTCGGAGAATCGCAGGTGGGTGGCAAAGTCGGTAGAAATAGCCGTCAGCTGTGGAGTGACGCATATTTGCCTTATTCCACTTCGAAGTCAGTCCAGCATCCTGGCGGGGCTTTTAGAGGCCGGGAAGCTCACGCTACCGACCTATGCACAATTGATACAAGTTTTGTTAAGTTGCAAGCCTTGGGGAACGCACTCGGTCATTACGGCAGATACTTGGAATTGGGACCTTCTAGGTGGAATGTGTGCTGCTTGCAGCCCAATCAAAAAGCAAATCATCGAGACCTTCAACCTCAGCCAGAATTTCGACTTGCTGGACGAGTATCCTGACTGCGAGTGTGCATAATGGTAGGAAGATATGTCCTGAAAAGAATCGTTTGCACCTGCATGGGGAATAACAGAAGTGACTGATCCTATTCGACGGCGAACTTTCCTATCTCAAACTGGCATTGGTTTTGGCAGTCTCGCAGCCGCGAGTTTATGGGCAGATGAACAGCGCAAGCATGATGTTCAGCCTAAGTCTCAACCTGGGTTAGCCAGTGGAGTTGTTGGGCCATTGGCGCCGCCTCATTTCCCGGCTCGAGTGCGGCGCGTGATCTTTCTATATATGGCAGGCGGTCCATCGCATTTAGAAACGTTTGACTACAAGCCGACGTTGGATCGGCTCGATGGCCAGCCCATGCCAACATCATTCACCGAAAATCAGCCGATTGCTCAATTACAGGGCCAAACCTTAAAGGTACAAGGCCATTTGACCAAGTTTGCTCAGTACGGTGAATCTGGTACTTGGATCAGTGATTTCCTCCCATTTCACCAACAAATTGCAGACAAGATATGCGTTATCAAGTCCATGGTTACCGAGCAGATCAATCACGATCCAGCTCACACGTTTATGAATACGGGCACTGCAATTAGTGGGCGGCCAGCGATGGGATCGTGGATAACCTATGGGCTAGGAAGTGAATCAGATAGCCTGCCTGGTTTCGTCGTTATGACCAGCGTGGGTGGACGAAATCCGCAACCAATCGCAGCTCGCCAATGGTCTGCCGGCTTTATACCAAGTCGATTTCAGGGCGTGGAGTTCAGTAGCAGTGGCGATCCAGTTAATTACGTGAGCAATCCGCCCGGAGTCGAACGCGTGTTGCAGTCGAAATTGATCGAGACAGTTCGCAGCTTAGACGAACACAGGAATCGATGGATTGACGACCCTGAAATCGCTACGCGCATTTCTGCTTATGAATTAGCTTTCAAAATGCAGGCCTCAATTCCAGATTTGGTGGATATGTCGGATGAGCCTCAACACATTTTGAAAATGTACGGTGCCAAGCCTGGAGATGGTTCGTTTGCCTCGAATTGCCTGCTTGCCAGACGGATGGCAGAACGAGGTGTTCGTTTCATTCAACTCTATCATCGCGGTTGGGATCATCACGGAGATCTTGTTCGATACATGAACACTTGTTGCGGATTGACGGATCAACCTACTGCTGCCTTGGTGAATGATCTGTCTCAACGAGGCATGCTTGATGACACACTAATTATTTGGGGAGGTGAATTTGGGCGTACGCCGATGTTCCAGGGAAAAGGTGGACCGGGTCGAGATCACCACATCAAAGGATTCTCCATGTGGCTAGCTGGAGGCGGGATCCGACCGGGCTATTATGGCGAGACAGATGAACTGGGGTACAACTCTGTTCATAACATCACGCATGTACGAGATCTACATGCAACCATGTTGCATATGCTGGGTATCGATCATCAGAGGCTGAGTGTTAAATACCAAGGACTAAATATGAGGTTGACTGGTGTAGAGCCAGCCAAAATCTTGACCGGTGTCCTAGCCTAATTCTCTAGCAGGCTGATGAAAAAGTCGTCTTGCAAAATCTTGTCGACGATTAGCAACCCGAAGCGTCAGAGCGTCAGCAAGGGGCTGGGCACATTCCCTCGCTGACGCTCCCAGCAGCCTGCAAGTGCGAGTCGCACGGACGGTTAGCGTGTGTTTTAAGGAAATGATGGACCAATCGGGCGTAAGAACGAACCTGATATGCGAAGTTTGCTCTGGTAAAAGTCCCGAATAAGGCAACCAATGTTAGGCGCGCTCAATGGGAAACGTCAAAACATTATCAATATTATTTGCCCCTAATAACGCCAATATCAATCGATCGACTCCTAGGGCACATCCACTGCAAGCTGGAAGACCACTGCGCATGGCGTTCAGTAAGTGGCTAGAGCCTGGCAAGGGAGGCTTTCCATCACTCATCCGCTGAGCTTGGACTGTCAGATTCCGTCTTTCAAGTTCACTTGGGTCCAGTAACTCATGATATCCATTGGCTAGTTCAATGCCCTGAATGAAAAGCTCAAATCGTTCGGCACAAGACTGCGCGTCACTTGAAAGTCGCGCTAGAGCCGCTTGCGAAGCAGGATAATGGGTAACCACCGTGGGGGCAGCAATCCCTAATTGCGGCTGCACTATTTCAGAGAAGATAAGATCAAACCAAGCGTCCTGATCGTCGGTCCAGTCGGTGGAGACACCCAAATCATTTGAACTTGCAAATTCAGCTAACTCTCCCTGCTCTGCAACTGCTGGATCAATTCCTGTATGGCGTTCAAATACGGCACGGTAGGTCACGATTTCAGGCTGTTGATCAACTAAGTGAGCAACCAACTGGGACAAGAATTCGACTGCCTGCTCCAGTCCGTCTCCCACGCGATACCATTCCAACATGGTGAATTCTGGATTGTGAAACTGCCCACGCTCCCCCGCTCGAAATACTGGACCCAATTGGTAAATTGCCTGAGCTCCAGCAGCCAACAATCGCTTAAGTGCAAATTCCGGCGAAGTTTGTAAGAAAAGAGGTTGGTCGTGGAAGCCTGCCAATGCCAGGCTTGCGCCAGGTAACACTATGGGATCAATATGCCGATCAATGACAGTGTCACGACTAAGAATGGGTGTCTGGACTTCCCAGAACCCTGCATTGTGAAAGAAAGATCGCATCTTCCACAAAATCTCACTACGAAAGCCAAGTGCTTCCAAACTACTCGTTGGCCGCCAATTCTTATCATCCATGAATTACTCGAAGACTAAAACCTGTTGAAATAGGTTGCGTTTTTACCGGAATCGCCCGCCCTGCGGTTTGCAGGCGATGGTGAAGCTGACCTCGCGCATCAACACTTAAGTTCGGCATATGCGCGGGGTCGATCTGCCAAGATTACCGAATTCCTGCCTAGAAAGGAGATAAGCTGAAGGGGTCTTCGGTGGGGGCAGTACCTGTTGCGGGTTGATTTTCGGAGCTACTACCTGTCCCAAATGGATTGAAGGTATTGTCAAGCATTTCAGGGGCAGGTTCTGTTGGAGTATTACCATAATTCGAAGCTGGTACCATATTCTCCTCTGTGGGACTTTTAAGTTCGACGGGTTCAATTAGCGTCGGGAACTCATTGCCCTCGGCACGCAGGCAGGTAAGTTGGCCGGTTGCTGACAACAAGTAAAGTCGATCGTCAACCTTGTTCACAATCGGTAGCCCAATTTCGATTGGCGAAGACCGAAAAATGGGATTACCGCTATCGATATCGAAAGCGGCTATTTCGCCATAATTCGTGGAACAGTACAAACTGTTGCCAACGACAGCTAGCGGTTGAACGATCTCCTGTTCTTTTTCCATCCATTGCAGTTGTCCGTCCAGATCATTGATCGCGATCAATGAACCTGCCTCCGTAGCAACGAAAACCTGCTCGCCGACAATCAGTGGCTTTGTGACCAAGGTTCGACCCGAACGCATTTCCCAAACTGGTTCGACATGAGCGTCGCCAAATGCGATCTTGGCGATAACACCTCCAGTTGTTGCGACATAAATTGCGTCATTTCCAGTGGCAAGACCTTCAACGATGGGTGTCGAAGAATCAAAACGGTTAGCGATTAATGGTCGATTGCCACCACGGAAAAAGAAAACCTTGTTGGCGTCCGTGGCTATAGCGCAAATCGCTTGTTTGGACAGGGCGACTGGTTCTCCAGTTATATTCCCTTGCATTAAAAAGGACCAATATCGAATCGGATTCTCAACTCCCATGGAAGTCACGTAACCGCGGAAGTCAGTTATGAATGAAATAGTAACTGGTTTCGCACCTTGTTCGAAATCAATTGGCGGGCAATTAACCATGGCATTGGAATTCCAGTGCCGCATTTTCTGCACTGAGACAATCTTGCCGTTTCGCCAATCCAATACGTAGTAATTGTCGCCTTGCACAACGGTGACCCCTGCCGCGCAAACATCCGCCGCGTGACAAATCAAATTGGGTTCCCCACATGCTGAACGCCACAGGACCTCGCCACTCTCAGCATCCAGCGTCTGAATCAGACCGTCGCTAGTGGCTACAACCATGTAGATTCTGGGAATCTTGGTTTCGATAATTTCCAGATTGTTAGCACTGCCGGCAAGTTTTGACGCACGCTTTAGAGCTGCCGCTTTGGCATTCTCTAATCCAAGGGACTTGCCGTCACTGTCTAGTTCCGAGGCGCTCACCCGAACTGTTCGGTTACCCAATTCGACGGAAGCAAATTCGCGCGGTGACTCGTCGCTGACCCAGAATTTTACTGCAATTATGCCAGCACCCCTTCGTGGTACCTGCAATTGGGCCCGCCAAGCAGTCTCTAAGCCCAATTTCTGGACGTCGGTGTTAGATATTTGGGCATAGATGCTGGTAGAAGCGGTAGAAATTGCGATTAGAAAACCAGTTATGACGCTCAACACAGAATTGTGCATTTTGACTAACCCTGATTAGTTTCGTTGGTCAGCTTGCTAGTTTGTACGAGCCCAGCACCAACGCAAATGTCCCGCAGTTCTTTAGTAATTGCGAATATAGGTAGCTACTATGGGACCCTCAACTCGAGCCCGCAATCTGTAACACCGATGAAGGCCATTTTAGCCATTCACAGTGTAATCTTTGAGTATAGTTGGGCCGGTTCGCAATTCGAACGGCTGGATCGGTGGATTTGTCTGAATTGCACCTTGAGCGGTTTGGAAGAAACGCTTACGAATTCTCAGGAATTTTGCATTAGAACTTGGGTAGAGAGGAATGACTGGACACTTTACTATCGCAAAGGCGGAACTACAAATTCCAGTTAGTCATTCCTACTAAAACCAGCCACGCTCCTCTGGTGGTTATCCAGCCTGAAGAGCGCTGCTATCCAGGAAACCTATTTCTCTAAACCACCCATTAGTTCTATGGCAAGGTGGTTACTCCCTAGCAGGGCTGTGAAAAGTCGATTTGCCAATAGTATCCCGATGCGTAAGCGAGTGGCTGGGCAATTCCCACGCTGACGCTTTGGGTTACTTTTTCAACAGCCTATTAGGTCACTCACCGAATCGAGAGCCTTTCTTTTCTAGCATCCGCCTAGCCAAGAAGTGACTGATTAAGTGGTTGGTACGATTGAACTTAGAATGTAGCAAGACGTGGCGGGACCGACGCCAATTGATTGCATGCCCGGCTTCTTTTGCTGTCAAAGTTGTTTTTTTCCACATCCTGGCTTGTCAAAAAAGATTGCCACCTCTATCTTTGGGAATAAATCAACAGTTGATGTGAAAAAACCAATTCTCATGGTGGCTTTTTCGATGATTGGTGCGGGGAGGAACGGACATGCAAATTTCTGGGGAACACATTCGTCCCATTGATCAGGCGGTGTTGGACCTCTTGCGTCAGAATCACGGTTTAAGCGTTAGTGAGTTGATTAGCTATTTAGAGGTAACTGCTACTGCGGTACGCCAAAGACTGGATCGGTTGGTGCAGGTGGAACTAATTGAACGTCGCAAGGAAAGCGTCGGACGTGGACGTCCGCAGTACCGATATTTCTTGACCCCTCTGGGAGTGCGCTACGCCGCGGCCAGCTATGCGGACCTCGCTTCCGCTCTCTGGCAAGAGATAATAGATCTGCCAAACCCGCAACAGCGCTCTCGGATCTTGCGTCGTGTGGCTCGAAGAATGGGTGAGAAATTGCGTTCTAGCATGCCACTCAATGATGATATGAATGTACGATTGCAAGCCATGGCTGCCGCTCTTGGCAAGCAAAAAGTACCCGCGAACGTTAACGCAGCAGGTGAACTGCCTGTCCTTGAGGTCCTGGCCTGTCCGTTTCCTGAGCTCGCCGAACATGACGAGAGTCGGCAACTTTGTGAACTCGAGCAAGAAATGCTGAGTGAGGCTGTCGGTCAATCGATGCAATTGGATTGCTGCCGACTCGATGGCCATCAACATTGCCATTTTCGTCCTGTGCCGGGATTATCGTTATCCGGGCCAGTCACCGTTTCTCCATAGGCTTGTTCTCTATATAGGCTTGCTTGTCAAATCAAATTGTCTCCAATACTCGAATCACCTGAAAAGATGACCCACGTTCTAAAAATTGAAAACTTGCACGTCAGTGTAGAAGACAAGCCCATTTTGCGCGGCGTTAACCTAACCATGCGGCATGGTGAAACGCATGCTTTGATGGGACCCAATGGCTCTGGAAAAAGTACATTAGGTTTGGTGATTGCCGGCCATCCTGGGTACGAAGTGACTCAGGGCTCCATTACTTTGGATGACGCAGATTTGCTCGAAATGGAAGCCGATGGTCGAGCCCGAGCGGGTATCTTCATGGCCTTCCAGCGTCCGATTACGATTCCAGGAGTGAAAATGGCGGACTTCCTTCGCCATGCAGCGACAAATGTTCGTCGACCGGATCGGAAGGAAGGGGAAGAGTTAATTCCTATGCGAGAGTTTCGGAAGGAGCTTAAGGACAAGATGGAGCAGCTGCGAATGGATCCGGAATTCGCCAGACGTTATGTGAACGACGGCTTTTCCGGTGGAGAGATGAAGCGTGCCGAGATCCTGCAACTAGCGATGTTGCAACCCAAATTCGCCATTTTGGATGAGACCGATAGTGGACTGGATGCCGATGCCGTTCGTCTAGCGAGTGCCAGTATTGCTGAGATTGGCCGCGAGAAAATGGGGCTGTTGATTATCACGCATCACGACAAGCTGCTGGAACACAATCCGCCACAATACACCCACGTGATGTTAGGTGGCCGTATTGTAGAAACTGGCGGTGTTGAATTAGCTCACGAACTTTATTCCCAGGGTTACGAACGGATTCGTGCAGCCTACCCCGAGGCTGAGCGTGCAAACCAAGAGATGCTAAATGAAGAACTGGCAGATGCATCGCTTGCTTCCGAATAGGTCAACTTACTTTCCTACATGTTGTTACGTGCAAACATACCTCAGTCCCTTGCAATCACTACTTTCAACAACTCAAAATCCATGTCTACCAATCTGATGGATACTACCAACGAAATCGGTGAAATCAACAAATATGATTTCCGTACGGAAACGACAGCGGTCTTTAAGGCTCGTAAGGGGTTGGACCGCAATATCGTGGCACAGATTTCAGAGATGAAACGCGAGCCCGATTGGATGCGTGACTTTCGGCTCAAGTCTCTGGATATATTCAATTCCAAGCCAATGCCGAATTGGGGTGGCGATATCGCAGTCGATTTCCAAGATATCTACTACTATCTCAAGCCAGCAGATCATCAGAGCCGCACTTGGGATGATGTTCCTCAAGAGATTAAGGACACATTTGACAAACTTGGAATCCCACAAGCCGAACGAAAGTTTCTAACTGGCGTTAAAGCTAAGTTCGACAGCGAGGTCGTTTACGGTTCCCTGAAAGAGGATTTGGCAGCGCAAGGTGTCATCTTCTTGGACACCGATTCTGCACTTCGGGATCACCCAGATTTGTTTCGCGAGTATTTCGGCAAAATCATACCACCAACCGACAACAAGTTTGCTGCGCTAAATTCCGCTGTTTGGTCTGGCGGCTCTTTCATTTACGTTCCGCCTGGTGTCAAAATAGAATTCCCGCTTCAAGCGTACTTTCGAATTAACGCTGAGAATATGGGCCAGTTTGAACGCACGTTGATCATCGTCGACGAGGGTGCTTCAATTCATTACGTCGAAGGCTGTACTGCACCCATGTACAGCAGCGAAAGCTTGCATTCTGCAGTGGTCGAGATCATTTGCAAACGAGGCAGCCGTTGTCGATATACGACCATCCAAAACTGGGCCAATAATATCTATAACCTGGTTACCAAACGCGCCATGGCGTATCAGGATGCCACAATGGAATGGGTCGACGGGAATCTAGGTAGCAAGTTGACGATGAAGTATCCCGCAGTTTACATGATGGAACCTGGTGCGCGAGGTGAGATTCTCTCGATAGCGTTTGCAAGTAAAGGCCAACATCAAGATGCGGGTGCCAAATTGGTTCACGCCGCTCCTCATACTACGGGTCAAATAATCAGCAAATCCATTAGCAAGAATGGCGGGCGGAGCAGTTACCGGGGTCTCGTTCGTGTCGAAAAGAACGCTAAACACAGCAAGTGTAATGTGGTATGTGATGCATTGATCCTTGATCCACAAAGTCGATCTGATACTTATCCTTATATTGAAATTCTGGAGCAGGATGTGAGTATCGGCCACGAGGCGAGTGTTTCGCGGATTGGAGAAGAGCAACTCTTCTATTTGATGAGTCGCGGAATGAGTGAAGCAGAAGCTAGCACGATGATTGTAAATGGTTTCATCGAGCCACTGGTTAAAGAACTGCCGATGGAATATGCCGTTGAAATGAATCGCCTGATTCAACTTCAGATGGAAGGTTCGGTCGGATAACAGAATTTCAAAAATCACCTGCCTGTCTCGCGAAGTGCTCAGCAGTCGTTGCGATTGAAATGGACGATCAAACGGGCAGGATTTCTGATTCCTTTTAAGCCTAGAAAAAACTGCCCGTCAATGACTCCCTCCGAGTTACAATCTCAGCCACAAAATTTTGATAATCAAGGATTCTCTGCCTTTCGAGACCAACTGCGCGAGCCGGAGTGGTTGCGGGTGGCTAGAGCAGATGCATGGCAAACATTTCTGTCCCTTGACTGGCCATCTCGCAAATCCGAAGAATGGATGCGAAGTGATCTCCGGGCCTTTAAGCTCGACCAATTTCATATGCCCCGCCCTACAGCTGTCGTTGACCACGAACACGGGGCAGGCATACCACATTGGCTTGACGAAGGAGTTGAGCTCGCAGGCGGCATTGCGACGGTCGACGGTGTCTGTGTGGCGTCTCGATTGTCCGATCGATGGTCGCAGCGTGGAGTGCTGCTTGGAGATTTAAGTGAAATGGCTTCTGATGCAGAAGCCATCGTGCGCAAATATTTGTTTGGGATAGTGCGACCGGAACAAGATCGTTTTTCTGCCTTGCATGCCGCGACTTTTTCCGGTGGACATTTCGTTTACGTGCCTCGCGGCGTTTGCCTGGACCAGCCCATACATCTCTCCGTTGGCATGACAGATGGAGGAACAGATACAGGTCATACTTTGATTGTAATTGAGTCAGGCGCTGAAGCGACTGTGCTCCATGAGTCCAATTCTTGTTCAGCTTCTGCCAAAGGCCTTCATTTGGGAGCCGTAGAGATCGTTGTGAAGCCTGGGGGACACTTAAGGTACGTGAATCTCCAGGATTGGGGACGATCGGTTTGGCACTTTGCCCACCAACGAGCGACAGTCGATCGTGATGCTTCGCTGCAATGGACCATTGCAGCGCTGGGCAGCCGCTTTGCGCAAGTAAGTCAAAAGGTCTCGTTGGTTGGTCCTGGGGCTGACTGTCAGGTCAATGGCGTACTCTTCACTCAAGATCAACAGCAATTGACTTACAATACGCTGCAACATCACGAAGCACCCTCCTGCCGTAGCGATTTCTTGTACAAGGCCGCTCTGCAGGACAAGTCGCGTACCGTATGGCGGGGAATGATCGAAGTCGACCCTCTGGCACAAAGAACAGATGGCTATCAGCGAAACGACAATCTTTTGCTCAGCGAACACGCGCGCTCAGACTCGATTCCTGGTTTGGAGATTCAAGCCGATGATGTGCGGTGCACGCATGGAAGCACATCCGGAAAAATCGACGAGGAGCTGATCTTCTATGCTCAAAGTCGCGGTTTTACTCGCAAAGAGGCAGCCCGAATGATTGTCACGGGCTTCTTTCAACAGATCTTTGATCGCATCACTATTGACAGTGTACGTGATGCCCTCGGCCAGGCCATCGCTCGACAGGTACGCGAATATCAGTAGCTAGTCGTGGCTGATTAAGTTGCTCAGTGTGAATCAAGCGCGACCACCTTTAGAGGACCTTACCCTGATGAGTGATTTCATTCCTGTTGCAAAATTGCAGGCACTTCCAACAGAAGGAAAACTCTGCTTGGAAATTGAGGGGAGATTCGTTGTTATCGTGCGTCTTGGTTCTAGCGTGTACTGTCTTGACGATGTGTGCACTCATGATGGCGGCACGTTAGGGGATGGGCAATTGATCGATGGTTGTCTCGAATGTCCTCGCCATGGGGCCCGTTTCGATGTTTGCAGCGGAGAGGCCGTTTGCATGCCCGCTACGGAACCAACTCAGAACCACGAGGTCAAATTGGAGGATGATACGATTTGGGTTAAGCTTGCCGATGGTTGATTAAGTGTGTTTGATCAAATTTTCTATCATCTCTGCTATGTATCTGACGTAAGTTAGCTGGAATCGGACAATTCTTGTGGCCAAGGCTCGGAACAATTTAACACAGAGACAGATTTCATTGAGCAAACCATGAACAACATGTGCAAGCGAAAGTACAGTTGCTCGGCTACTTATGTTATAGAGGAAGTCTCGAATCCCATTGCGAGGCGTCGAAACTATCTACGAACAAGTTACTTCAGCAAAAGTACTTCTTGTCGCTCTCGCGGAAGTGGAAATCGTTGAGCGAGTGGAATATCACTAGACAACTCGCGATCTTTTTAAACTACTTCAGGAAACTGAACTTCCTAGAGTTCATCTAGATACTTAGGAACGAGTTGGCTGGCTGGTCCGCGAAGGGATTCATGGAATCGATTGGATTGAGGAGTAGCTTCCATGTTGATTTCAACGCGTCGACAGCTCGGCTTGGTCCACTGTACGATTCCGGCTGCTGGGTAGACGACAGCCGACGTGCCAATAGCAAGGAACAAATCGGCACGGTGAGCGGCATCTTCAATTTGATCCATGCCCAATGGAACTTCGCCAAACCAAACAATATGGGGACGCAGTCGGCCAAGTCGCTCTGGGTGTTTTGGGTGAGGCGTGCCCATACTCAGATCTTCCCGCCATGGGAAAAGCTCACCAGTATCCAAACAGCGCGCCTTTAACAACTCACCATGCATGGGCAGAACATTCTTTGATCCGGCCCGTACATGCAAATCGTCAATGTTCTGAGTAATCAATAGAAACTCAATTCCAGGGCGAGCCTCAAAATTTGCCAAGGCAATGTGTGCCGCGTTGGGCTGAATTTCTGGGGATAGAAGTTTATTCCTCCGCATGTTGTAGAAGCGGTGTACGAATTCTGGATCTCGAACAAAGGCTTCGGGGGTTGCTACGTCTTCGACTCTGTGACCCTCCCAAAGACCATCGGGTCCGCGGAAGGTTGGAATGCCGGACTCAGCTGATATTCCTGCACCAGTTAATACGACGACTCGCACGGTATGCCTTCAATAAGAATAGATTGTTTCAGTGACTCAGAAGCTAGGAAATTTCAATCAATTGTCCGCACCTTGGACAGTGCAAGCGCCATAGTTTTTGTTTGCCGTAAAGCACTTGATCAGGCAAGTTCACAAGATAATACACTCGGCAACATCCAAAGTAGACACGGACCTTCCTGCGTTTTGGAACCGAACGCGCCGCTGCTAAGTCTGATTCGTCAGCTGTATTATTTGAACCAGGTTTATTTTGAGACTTAGGCGACGGGTCGGATGTTAGATCGAGTCCTTCTTCACTCATTGTTTAGTTGACCAGAACAACTGTCGTCGGGAGGCTACTAGTACCACTGGAAGTTGAATAACATTTTGAAGGACGGGACGCAAGCTTGCGAGTCGAACCACGCGAGTCTAACCATGTGGAACGCCTATTTCTTTCGTGCGGAACCGGTTGAGCCCTCTCGCTGCCGCCTTTCAGTTTTGCCATTTCGGGAGGCAGTCAATTCCAGCTTACAGGTCGCCACCCGACGAGCGTGAAAGAATTATGCTAAACCATCTCCTCACATACGTTTCGGGTTAAAAGGCATTCGAAAAACGCAAAAAAGGTCGCTCTATTGCTAGAGAACTTCCTCTACGTGGCAGGAAAGGAAGCGGTCCATACAATGCCTCGCCTTCAGAACCCCTCTAAAGAGTGCGACCGAGAACTGTCCAAGATAATCAGAATTTTCGTCACAGGCTGAAACATAAAACTTTTTCTAATATCATGCGGCACGGTTTGGAGCAAAACAGGTTCTGCAGGGTTTCAATTTCATCGCGACTTGCGAATAATCGAGACTGTCAATTTCAGATAGAACTCCGATGAATGGAAATTCGGTAATTGCTTCAGGATATTAGGTACATGCGCAGCTTGAGATCACATCGCTGGTTAGCCGTACTTTATTTTTTCTTCACGTTGAGCGTGTCCGGATCGTACAACGGCGCGTGTGCTCAGGAAGCTCCTAGCTTACGACCCATACCAAGCGGAGTCTCAAACGCTCAGCCGGAGGCCCATTCTGCTCGTAAGGTCGATGTTCGCCCTGATAGAGGCGTTACTCTAATTGCGGTAGACGAACGTCTAGAGAATGTACTGAAAGGTGGTGATCCCAGAACTTTGGAGGAGCTCCAGTTGCTAGAGGCTCAGCAATCCGAGGTTGCCCGAGCGATTGAAAAAGTAACTGTCAATGTACGGCAAGGATCTGCACAGGGAAGTGGAGTTATCATCACACCGGATGGTTTTGTGCTCACAGCAGCTCATGTGGCGGGGAATGCTAACCTGAAGGCAGAGATTATTCTCCATGATGGAAGACGCGTCGAGGCGAATACCTATGGTCTGAATCGAAACAAGGATGCTGGACTGATGAAAATCATCGGTTCCCGAGAAGATTGGCCGTGTGCGACCCTAGGACAAAGCAGTAATTTACGAGTTGGGCAGTGGTGCATTGCCAGTGGTCATCCTGGCGGCTGGCGACCCGAGCGAGGTGCTGTCATCCGCGTTGGTCGCATTCTAGGGATAAACCAAGCACCTCATGAAAACTCGGCTAACACGTTGTTCACCGATTGTACATTGATCGGTGGAGATAGCGGAGGTCCGCTATTTTCCTTGGACGGAAAACTGATCGGGATCCATTCCCGCATAGGTGTGGAGTTGGCGGACAACATGCATGTACCCATCGACGTGTTTGCGGAAGATTGGAATCGTTTAGCTGGCAAAGAGGTTTGGGGGGTATTGCCTGGCTATAGAAAGCCCGCCATTGGAGTAGTTGGGAAAATTGGTGACGACAGGCCGCTGGTTACAACGCTTGAGAAAAGTGGCGCAGCAAGAAAAGCGGGGGTGGAGATCGGCGATTTGATCCTGGCTGTTAATGGCAAAAACATTTCGACCTTCGATGAGCTGAGTTTGGCCGTGGCTGCGACGATGCCGGGAGACACAATGCAGCTAACCGTAGACCGAGGAGGCCAGCTTTTGAGGATAACCTTAATCGTTGGAGAAGCAGCCGAATAGAGAACATTCAGCGGGGTTGTTGCGATCTGTTCGGGTGAAGCTCGCGCATTGCAATTCGATGATTTCATCACATCGAGATTGCTTCTGGAAAAGCCTCGCTGGCTACCGAATATGCCGCCAAGTCGCCCCAAGATTCTAAAAAATGGCTAACCACTCCCATCAATTGCCGTTTGCGAAATCGCAGCTTGATTAAACTAGAGGTTCACTGGTATTGGCCGGATCTTTAGATGAACCTCGCAAAAGCGTTCACTAAGCGGCTATAGTGCGTATAATGTCGGTGGGTAATGGATGACCACGGAGGCATTGAATGGAGTGGTACGTATGGATACGCCACGTTGCGTGCGGCTCAAGCATAAAGTGAACTTGCGAACGTGAAAGCATCAATATCCACACGAGCATACGTGGCTTGGATCCTAGGTTGTCTTTGTTTGGGATGCATGTCGGTAGATATCGTGCGGGCAATTCTCCATCTCCATGAGGAAAAGCCCAAACATTCAATTGCAAACATTTCGACTCCCTTTGAGCAACACCCCGAATCAGGACGATTCGTTCAAGAAAATGGTCCTCGTTCCTCTTTTCGGCCAGATTTTTCTCCGAACAATTTGAGGAATTCCTTTCAAAGAAATAACTTTGTAGTTCTTCGGGCTTTTCGCGAATCGCTCGGAGAAGCGTGGAAATCTACGGTTCGACTTTTGGATGGCGAGCAACAAGTTGCCTTGGGGGCGGTAGTACATCCGGATGGTTGGGTCATTACAAAGGCGAGCCAGCTGCCAATTCAAGGCGACATCATTTGTCAGCTGTTTGATGGAACGGATACCGTGGCCCAACTTGTCAACGAACGCTTGGACCTGGATTTGGCTTTATTACGTGTTTCAGAACACAATTTGCCTGCGGTGACGTGGGAGATTGGCTTTGTTCCAGTTCGAGGCTCTTGGCTGGCAACTACGGATGCTAATGCCATTCCAACTTCTGTAGGTGTTGTTAGCACAGGTACTCAACGCGTTCCTCGATCGCAACCGGTGTTGGGTGTTCTGCTAGAACCGAGTGCCGCTGGAGCCGCCGTGAAAGAGGTGATAGAGAACAGCGGAGCTAAGCAAGCTGGATTGCAACAAGGCGACAACATATATTCGATTGATGGTCAAAAGGTACGGTCACGAAATGACCTCGTGAGAGTTATTAAGGATCGTTTTGGCGGCGAGGTCGTGACATTGGGAGTTGATCGAGCGGAAACACTGTTCGACATAAAGGCGCGCTTGATGGATTTGCCACCTGAATTGCTCGAGGCCTCTGAGCTTGAGGTCAATGGCCCGGTAAGCCGTAGGTCAACCGGATTTGACCATGTGTTCTTGCACGATACTGTTCTTAAGCCTTCGGATTGTGGCGGTCCTGTCGTCAACCTTAATGGGCAAGTAGTGGGTCTCAACATCGCTCGAGCTGGTCGTGTCGCCTCCTATGCATTACCAGCCAGCATCATTAAGCCGCTGGTAGAGCAACTAATTGAAGAAGCAAAACTGGTCTCGAAACGATTTCCCGAGAATCAGTCTTCTGAAATTCGATAGTCACTGTTTCCATACCTGAGGAAACGTCTCCCCATGTCTGGAAAGCAACTTAAGCAAAAGCTGCAGCACGGTGAAACAGTATACGGGACATTAATTCAGCATCTGGTCACACCTTCGATCGTTGATTTCATCCCAGACGGCACGCTGGATTTTGTTATTGTTACTGCCGAGCACAATGGCTTGGACATCGCCGATTTCCTGCCCCTTCGCTATGCCTTGGCCGCTAAGGGCATCGCTTGTTTGGCACGTACGCACTCACGCGAGCCAGATGATGTCTCCAAGGTATGCGACTCCTTTGATGGAGTTGTTGTGCCCTATGTCGAAACGTACGAACAATGCTTGCGGCTTGCTGCCGCCGCCGTCTATCGTCCACTAAAGGGTGCAGCGCTAGAACGAGTTTTGGCGGGAAAAGGTTGGCCCAGTAAGGAAACTCAAGCTTATATCGAAAGGAAATGTGCAGATACCGTCTTTATTCCTATGATTGAATCGGTGGAGGGTGTTGAGAACTTAGCTGAAATTTGCTCTATCCAGGGAGTTCAGGCTGTCTTTGTTGGACCCAACGACTTGACGGTGAACATGGGGATTGCCAATCAATATGACCATGACGATCTAATCGCTATTCTGCAGAGAATCATCGATACTGCCAACATGCATCATGTGGCGGCGGGATGCTGGTTTGGAGATGAACGTCAAGCTTTGCGTACTATACGACAGGGGGCGCGATTGGTGGTCTTCTCCAATGATGGAGTTATGTTTCAAAAGGCGATGGTGGGGTCCTTTTCGAAACTCAGAAGTTAAGTTTGGCAGCCTTGCTTAGATCATGGCACTTCGTGATGCGTACCTAACAGATCATTTACGGCTTTGTTAGCAACCCGCACGATATATTTGTTTGGTTGATTCTCCAGGGCCTGCTGTAAATCATTCAACACCGGGCGAGCAACATCATTCAATTCGTCGAGCGCAATGGCAGCGGCTAGGCGAGCCCACTCCTGATCACCACGAAGTTCATTTGCCAGGGTTTTTAATCCAGTTTCAGTTTGCCCAAACTTGCACATTGCATAGGCAGCAGCTATGCGGACGTTTGGAGAATCGTCAATTATCAGTCGAGCCAGCACAGGTCCACAAGTGGCAGGTTGATACGTTTCTTGATTGGCAATTCCAGTGGCCGCCCAATACCGAATGGCCGCATCTTCAGCCTCTGACGCCTGGACCAGTTGCGGGATCGCTGTTGGTCCCTCGCTTGCGGCCGCCGCCGCTATTACCAATGATCTTTGCAGGCCGTCATCTCGGCTACCATGCAGTATTTCGTATGCAGACCCAGCGTGGTCGGATCGCAAATTAATTTCGGCTTCTGGCAGGAGGCCCAAATCACCGATTTCGGCTTGCCACTGCAAACATTCCTGCCGCAGAGCCGCTAATAACTCGCGATGCGCGGGTTCTGCTGCGAGATTGTGAATCTCGTTGGGGTCATTTTCCAGATCGTACAACTCTTCGACAGGCTTGGTACTTGCGGAAAACAGCTGACCGGCGGGACTTAGGCGACTCTCCGCCTCTGCGCGGCGAATCGACATCATCGTTGCACCTTTTTCTGGAGTATTCATGTACTGATAGTAAGGCTTCAACGGCTCGAAATTTCGAATGTACCTATAGCGATTGTTGCGTACCGAACGGATGATGTCGTATCGTTCGTCCATTCGGTCGCGAGCACCGTAAACATATTCTCGCGGAATCTGCTGTTGGGTTCCCAAGAATGCTTGCCCCTGCATCCATGTGGGAATGGTGATCCCTGCCAAACTCAAAACCGTTGGCCCAAAATCAATCGATGAAACCAAACGATCCTCCACTTTGGGCTGAACCTCGCTGCGGAATTTTTCTGGGACACGAACAATGAGCGGGATATGCGTTCCGGAGTCGTATAACCAACGTTTGGCACGTGGTAAACCAACGCCATGATCTGACCAGAAAAATATTATCGTATCTTCGTACAGTCCATCTGCTTTTAGCTGTTCTATTAACTCCCCTGCCCAATAGTCCATGGCAGTTATCAATTCATAATTTCGCTTCCAGTCCTCGCGGGCCGCGGGATCTTCAGGGTAATAAGGCGGAAAGGTGGTTAGGGCAGCAGGTTGTTGTCGCTGGTCCGGAGTCAAAACTGATGTAACCGCCTGATATTTTTCCGTGCTCTCAATGCCACTCTCATGGCAACCTGTAAAATTGAAGACTGAAAAAAACGGTTGGCCAGGTTGCCGTTGACGCCAATGCGCCTGTCCAGATGAGACGTTCCAAATCTCTCGCGACGTTGGTTTTGAGAACTGATAATCGGTCTTGCTGTTGTTCGTACAGTAGTAGCCCGCATCACGCAACAATCTCGGGAAGGGTGTCAGCCAGGCAGGCAGCGTTGCATTGCATCGCATGTGGTGAGTACCGATCGAGTTTTGGTACATTCCAGTAATAATGCCTGATCGACATGGGGCACACACTCCGGCTGTGGTGAAAACATGCGAGAATCGGGTCCCTTCCTCAGATAGCCTATCCAAGTTTGGGGTAATCGCATGTGGGTCCCCGTAACAACCCAAATGTGGACTAATATCTTCGCATGAAATCCACAGAATGTTTGGTCTCTCAGCACTGCATACCTTGGAGGCAACCGCGTTTATCAAAATCGCCCCCCACACTACTAATGGGCACAAATAGCACCAAAAATGTCTTGCTTGCTGCATGGGTCCCTATCCTCGTGCAAGTGTATTTGATGAGCTAATTACGGCCATCAATTATGACGGAAATTGGAGTGGCAAAAAACTCTGTTCATTCAATCTGGAAGCAAGAAAATGGCACACAGTTTGCGATGAATTGGCTTAAGATAAATACGCATCATCTATGCGTATTTCAATCTCCCAAAACGAGCTTGGTCGGTCCATAATAATATGGAGCATCCGAGCTGGGCTGGAATAGTAACATTCGCCCTCAGAAAGAATGAGCGAGCAAGGAAATATGGCTGATTCACCTAGGACCCAGACTCCATGTTTATCACTTCAGAAATGGTGGATAACAGACCGTCCTCGAAGCGGATGGCACATTGTTTTGGGGGTGTTGATTTGGGCGATATTGTCTCACAGTCAGTGCATTTTCGCACAGTTGGACTTTGAAAAAGCCCCAATTAATTATGGGCAGGTCCAGACACATGATCCAATTGCCAAGTTTATTCAGCGGCTGAACAAGGGTGAGGCCCAATTGGAGTATTCTCCTAAGTTTGGTTGGCTGCCAAGCATTTTGGAGAACATGGAGGTACCGATTGAGAGTCAGGTAATGGTATTCTCAAAAACCTCATTGCAGCTACATCGCATTGGGCCTCGTACGCCGCGAGCCATATACTTCAATGATGAAGTCTATATTGGATTCTGCCAGGGCGGTGACGTGGTCGAGATTGCAGCCACGGATCCCGATTTGGGAGGTGTTTTTTATACTTTGGATCAATCTCCAACACCACAACCACAGATCATTGCAGACCGTGGGCAATGCTTGACGTGCCACGCCACAAACCGCACGCAAAACGTACCTGGGTTTCTTGTACGCAGCATATTTTCTGATGCTAACGGTCGTCCAAGAAGCGGAACTCGGACTTATGTGACGGATCATTCAAGCCCCTTTGAACAACGTTATGGCGGCTGGTACGTGACAGGTCAGCACGGAACAATTCGCCACATGGGAAACGTGATTGCGCCGGACCGCAATGAACCTGAATCTATCGACCGAGAAGCCGGTGCAAATCTGAATTGTTTGGATGAGTACTTTGATGGCAGGCCTTACTTATCAAAGCACTCGGATTTGGTTGCTTTGATGATGTTGGAACATCAATCGCAGATGCATAACATCCTGGCACGTGCTGCCATCGAGACTCGAATTGCTGAGCACTATGATCAAGGTATAAATGAGGCCTTAGGTCGCCCGATTGATACCGTAAGCGAATCCACCAAACGCAGAATTGCCGCTGCCGGCGAAATGCTGGTGAGATATATGTTGTTTGCTGATGAAGAGAGACTTCCCAACCCTGTGACAGGTACCAGCGACTATTGTCAGACTTTTGAGTCGCTGCCTATACCAAAAGATAATCAAGGGCGGCACTTGCGAGAATTGGATTTACAAACACGGTTGTTAAAGTATCCTTGCAGTTATCTCATTTATACCGAGGCATTTGATGCCCTACCTACTGATATGTTGGCATTTGTACGCGACCGATTGAGTACTATCCTCAATTCCCCTGTGGTTCCAGAGGGTTACGAGCGATTGCAGCTGGTCGACCTCCAAAATATTCGTGAGATTCTCAATGAAACAAAACCGGGTTTTTTAACTCCGGCAAACGACTTCACGACTGCTTCCCGCTGATTTCCAATCGATGAAACGCAAAATTATCGCTTCAGTTTACTCTGGCCAAATGTTGCTGGCTTTTATTCTGATCGGTATTGCTTCCCGGTTGTTATCTGATGAACCAGTTTGGCCACATCAAGATTGGGCCGTTCTGCCTCCAGGTCAACTGGGATTGGATGAGGCGAAGTTGGCCGTGGCTCGCGACTATGCGCTCACTGGAGAAGGCTCAGGGATGATCGTCCGCCATGGCTATGCGGTCATGCAGTGGGGGGATGTAGAAAAGCGTTTTGATCTCAAGTCGACCACCAAGTCTTTCGGAGCCACTGCGCTGGGCGTAGCGTTGCTTGATGGAAAAATTACGCTGCAAGACAAAGCCGTCAGGTATCAGCCGCAACTTGGAATTCCTCCGGAAAGCAACGCTCCATCCGGATGGATAGATGAAATAACCATTTTTCATTTGGCCACTCAAACCGCTGGATTTGATAAATCCGGAGGCTACGAGCCTCTCCTGTTTCGTCCTGGTACACGCTGGCATTACAGTGATGGCGGACCTAATTGGCTAGCCGAGTGTTTGACCTTGGCCTATGAAAGAGACCTGGATGAATTCATGTTTGAGAGGGTCTTTTTTCCGATAGGGATATCGCGCCAAGATTTGGTATGGCGTAAGAATAGTTATCGGCCGCATCAAATCAATGGTCTGGAACGAAGGGAGTTTGGATCCGGAATCAGCGCCAATGTTTCGGCTATGGCGCGGCTGGGATTGCTTTACTTGCGCGGCGGCTGTTGGCAGGACCAGCGGATTTTGCCGCCAGAATTTGTGCGCCAGGCTGCAACTAATCAGAGAGAACTGCTTGGCCTAGCCGTAGATGATCCAGCGCAATATGGTTCCGCTTCTTCACACTATGGACTATTGTGGTGGAACAATTCGGACGGAACGCTTGCCGAAGTTCCTCGGGATGCCTTTTGGTCTTGGGGGCTTTATGACAGTCTTATCGTTGTCATACCGAGTCAGGATATAGTCGTTGCTCGAGCTGGAAAATCGTGGAAACGGACCGACGGAGCAGAGCCCTATGAGGTCTTACGACCGTTTCTTGCTCCCATCGCGACTGCTGTTCAGGACGTAATACCCTAGAGCAGTTAACCTTCGTAGGAACTCTATCACGTCCGAGCCAGAACGCAATGACGCGAAGTTGGGAAGGTTCTGCGTATGAGATCTAATGGGCTATGATAACAGCGTCCATCAATATCAGATTGGGAATGCTTTCAATGAAATCTTTGGTCCAAATTATCATACTCACGATGTTGCCAATACACTGCTATTCGCCGCTCGTTGTTGGACAAGAGTTACCAGCCGGAGCCGTACTAACGTTTTCCCATGGATGCTAGCTTCATAAGGTGGACGTTTCTTGATGGAAATTAGAATTGTATTTGCCAATACATTCCACAACATGATGCGCGCGAAACTTCGATGGTTCTTCCGTCGCAGCTTGTATCGATACGCATTTGCAGTGGCGCTGATTACATATAGCATTCATGGCGGCAATCCCCGTCTAACCACGACAGATGTTATTGTTCGTGGCTTTGGGTACTTTGCCGCGCTTTGCCTCGCAGTACTTGTGCTACACACCGTGTTGGCACTGATTCAATCGCGCAGGATTATTCCTAGGACAATTACGTTCACTGAGCAGAACTTGAGCATGGAACGCAATGGCAAATTGGTAACGCAAAGTTGGAATTGGATAATTTCGGCTAAGGAATCGCCTACGTTAATATCTTTACTAGTTCAAAAGATGCCACGGCTGGAGCTGTACGTAGCGAAGGATATGCTGACCGAAAACGAATACACCGTTTTCCGCAACTTGTTAAGCTCCAACGGCAAACTTCCTCCTCTAGTCGAATCGGTAAAACAAACAGATGTTCAATTGTCAGGCGACTGAGTTGAATTGGATGAGGAGGCAGAGGAGGCGCGCGGTTTGTTTGGTGGCAAAGGCTCGGTGTTTATGTTTGTCATAATTCCGGCCTTATTAGGGATTCGACCCTCCCCGACCGCATGCGGTCCACCCTCCCGAATTTCGGGAGGGTAAGTTGTATTTTGTGAAAATAGAAAAGAGCTGGAATTATTAATCAGTAGCTCATGAAATTCCAGGCCATTGGAGGAAGAACTGGCAAGCGAGATGTTATTTCTTCGATAACAAGGGCTCTCTCCCTAATGCAAAAACAAAAGGCAGCACGAGCAGGATCGCGCACTTACCCACTCATGCTGCCACGCCGCACGGTTAACAATGACGATGTTAGCGAATCGTCACCGTTGCTTTTCAATTCATTGAATTGTGAGTCTCCTTTTTTGCATAATAAACACAACAAGTACTAAACAATTCATTGATACGTTCAAGCCTCCGACATCTTTGTGGAGGTTCTAAATTTCAGGATGCAAATTGAATTCCAAGTTGAAGCCTTCACGGACATCATGTGTTTCCACCTCATGAGACTCATCCCAGTTTGTGGCTTCGTCGAACATTTGCTGAAGAGCAACATCATGCTCGCTCGCGGACGGAGCAGTAAGGAGATCAATTTGATATTCGTCTGCCTTCCAAAGCTCAGGTTTCTCGAACGTCCGAGGCTGATCCGTTTTTTCAGCATCTAGCTTGTCAGAACCTATTCCTGATGGGGCGAACAATAGTTGCGTGTTGTTGAAATCAGTTGCATCGGGAGAGTTGAGATGGCCACTCTTTGTACTGACGATCCGTGGGCCACGGTTAGAGTCCATTACGGGAGGTGGATCTGCTATGCCTTGTGGATCGCGGTTGCCAGCATTCAGCTCGAACATATAGTCCGCATTAGATTGGCCCGAAACGCGGTTCAAAGCATCTGTGTACTGGAACACTTGATGGGCTGAGGCATCGACAATCCATAAGCTAGAATGTTCGATCGGGTCCAATGTGATGCCGGTGGGTGTTACATTCAATGCGTCAATTTGCCAGTTGCCCGCAGCTAGACCATCGAGAGCATAGCGATAAACGGCATCAATCCTTCGCCCATCGTCAACTACCCATACATAGTTGCCGTCGGTTACCAAATCCTTGGGATTACGATTTCCCGGTGCTAGATCAAAGGCACTATCTGCCCTGACTTCACCAGATCTTAGAACAGCCGCAGAGTCGAAATAGAATACGCGATCTGTTTCTCGATCTACTATCCAAATATTCGTTCCGTCGGTCGTAATTCCTTCTGGCTTGTCGATTCCCACTGCCCGCCACATCCCAAGGATCGTTCCATCTGGTTCATACACAAAAACCTCACCATCGGCATTGACAGTCCATTGGGTGGACCCATCGGCACTGGATGCAATTCCTCGGGCTTTCTTGTTATTGCGCCCAAGTGTGGTGTCAGTTGTTGAGTTGCCCGTTTGATCGTAACCAAAAACTCGCCGTCCAAAAGCGTCCACTACCATGAACTTGGTACCACCATCCGAAGTGGCCTGAACGTCGAGGCTCACCAAAACGTTTGGTGACTGCAGCAGGCCATCGCTGACTCGATAGGCAAATTGATCTGCTCCAAAGAATCCTGGGTCTGGGGAGTAAACAAAGCTGCCATCCGTGGCGAGCGAAAGGCTTCCATGTGCGGTCGAGAGACTAATCACACTGGTAATTGCATCCCCGTCGACGTCGACATCATTGCCCAAAACTCCTGGAGCTGGGATGGTCAATGTCGAATCCTGAGAAAGGCTATAGCTATCGGATGTACCCACTGGGGCGTCATTGACCGATTCAATCACTAAGGAAACTGTCACAGGCGTAGATTGCAAGGTACCATCGCTGGCCAAATAGATGAAGGAGTCTGTTCCCCAGTAATTGCTATTGGGTGTGTAGGTGAAACTTCCGTCTGCCTGAAGAGTCAATACTCCGTTTTGAGGTGCCTGAACCAATTGGGCAGACAAAACGTCGCCATCCGGGTCGGTATCGTTGGAGAGTATGCCTGGAGCAGCAATATCTAGCGTTTGATCTTCCGCGAATGTCCAGGTGTCGTCTGTCCCGAGTGGTGCTTCATTGATTGGGTCAACAGAAATTGTTGCCGTGGCTAGCCCAGATGTCAGCGACCCATCAAAGGCTTGGTACACGAATTGATCCGGGCCAACATAGCCGGCGTTCGGAGAGTAAAGGAAGCTACCATTAGCATTCAAAGTGAGCGTGCCGTGACTTGTACCGGCAACCAACTGAGCTTCCAACACATCGCCGTCTTCATCTGTATCGTTGTTCAGTACGCCGGGTGCGCTCACACTTAGTGAACTGGACTCGTTAACGTGATAATTATCGTCCAGTGTCAACGGGGCATGATTGGTTGCAGCTACCGAGATAGTGACCGTACTTGTGTTTGAGGACGCAAGTCCATCAAAGGCCTGATACGTAAAAGTGTCTATTCCACTGAAACCTGCAACGGGGGTGTAGGAAAATGCCCCGGTGGACAAAAGCACCAAATTACCATTAGCTGGCAAGGATACAA
>JAGQOY010000066.1 GCA_020427005.1 Planctomycetales bacterium | reverse complement strand
CTCTGGCCGAATTGCGTGGAGAAACTCCACCCTACCAAGAGACTTATTGATCGCGGGATCCTCTATCGCCGCGTCTGTTCAATTCTTGAGCGGCTTTTCTCTTAGAGCGTTCGGTGGCCGAGCTTTCCTTTTCCATTGCGCACACGCAAGGTACCACAAAGAAAGCGCTAACGCTGATGAGCAGATGGGTGCCACTGGCTATGCCAGTGTGCTTCACAAACGATTTTCCGCAATAAATGCGTCAGAAAGAAGAAGAACCCTACCCGCTCGAGTTGCTCACGACCTTCCCAAATTGGGAAGGTAAGTCCTGGAAAAAGGCATGATCGCTTAGTTGCAAAAACCCTAACTCCGGAACGTTTCAAACTTACCTCCCCGCTGGGGCCGCTGGGGAGGTGGCGAGTAAATTACGAGCCGGTGAGGCATAGACGAGGCAAACAATTTGCCAACATGCAGAAGTGAGCCGTAGCATCGAATATCTGCTGGCCCCTGGCAGCGTGGATTCTTTCGATTGGGAGCGAATCCACGCTGGGATCGGCAAGACGTCTTTAAGCGCCTAAACCTCTGACGCCTTTGGACAACGGAATTCGCTTCTGTATTCGCGCGAAACCAAAGCGGTTGCTTCGGCAGAATCTGGGAAGACTTCTTTTTGCGGATCAAACTTGAGATGTGGTCCTAAGGACATCGGATATTTCTCCAAGTCCACACCACTTTGCTTGAGATGGGCCACAGTGCGATCCAGAGTCGCATTGTTGTCGTCTAGACTCTTAACATTTTTGAGAGCCGAACGAATATCATCAACTGACGCCTTGTTATTTTCACCTAAGTAATAAGAAATGTTACCCAAGTGGCTAATGGCCGCCGACAAATGGCCTTCGCGAACGTCTGCCCGCAGAATTCCAGAATCGCGACGACGGCATGCTTCGATGAAGTTACCAAAATGGTCTCCACCACCGCGGAATTCTTGGATAATATTGAATTCCTTATCCATGGCAACGCAGTGAGTGTATTCTCGTTGTACTACGTATCCATTCGTACCATAGAAGACCACTCCAATCTTATTTCCTCGCGTGGACCCAAATAATCGGTTTAGTTCTTCATCGGCAGAATCATCTACGCTCAGACCACGAGTCTCGAACACGATACACTTGTCCCCGTAATCGTAGATGGAGACTTCGGTATTGGCGGTGTCTCCAGCATCAATGTACTTTTCATCGTTTCTTTCGGCCTGATAACCGAGTCGACCACCGTAACTGATCACAGATACTGGGTGGCCATCTACCCCCAATCCCCAACGAGCAATGTCGGTCTGGTGCGGGCCTTGATTACCTAGGTCACCGTTGCCGTATAGCCGCTGCCAGTGCCAATCATAGTGGAAGCTCGAACGCGTCAACTTGGGCTCGGTCATTTGAGCTGGTCCGCTCCAAAGATTGAAATCTACGCCTGAAGGAATCGTATAATCGCCCAGGGCACCGATTGATTTGCGTCGTTTGTAACACAAACCCCGAGCAAACTTGACATCACCGATGCCCCCTTTATTCATAAACTCAAACGCATCAATGATGGCTTGGCTGCTACGACACTGAGTTCCTACTTGGCACATGCGATTGTATTTGCGGGCAGCTGCAATCATGGCCGTCCCTTCAGCAATGTTGTGGCACACAGGCTTTTCAACATAGGCGTCCTTACCAGCTTGCATGGCCAGGATTCCGGCCAGGGCGTGCCAATGGTTGGGCGTCGCCACAGTCACTGCGTTTAGGCTCTTGTCTTCAAGCAACTGACGGATATCTTTCACTAATGTCGGTTTTGAACCTTGCTTTTGAGCAATTTGGTCCACGCGACGCTGCCCCACGCCCTCGTCAATATCGCAAATATGCGTAATAGTAACTCCGTCGGCATCCAGCATCGCATCGATGTGCGAACCGCCTCGACCATTGACACCCACAACCGCTACGTTCAATTGATCATTTGGGGAGGCAATCTGAGCAGCTGGCTGCTGACTATGAACCATCCTTGAACCACCGGTTACCAGTGCGGCTGAGGTCACCGCCAAGGATTTGCGTACAAAACTACGACGATTGGTATGCGACATGAATTGATCTCCGGTTGGTGGGTAAGTAATGGAAAATTTAGTTGAGTATTTTAGCACGAATACACGTTTGCGTACTACTGGCCCAGGCACTGGCAAGGGTAAAAAGTTAGTTCATATTCCCCAAATTCCTCGTAAAGGTCGGTATTAGAACTTTATCAGAAATCAGCTACGTGATAGGCGTTGGAGTCAAGTCGCGTTAGACTGCGATTAGATATGTAACGATGCGTGATCCGAGTCTCGGCAAGCGATCAAATGGATTCCAGCTTTTCGCTGGCTGTCAATCCAATTGTGCATTTTGACTCACAGGCCCAGAAGGGACGCAATGAAGAAGCAACAACGAGCCGACTGGATTGCCCAGCATCTAGCAACATTGTATCCAGATCCCCCCATTCCACTTGATCATCACGACCCTTTCACTCTTCTGATCGCAGTCTTGCTAAGCGCTCAGTGCACGGACAAGATGGTAAATTCGGTGACACCCAATTTGTGGAAATTGGCGGACAACCCCGCGGACATGAGTCAACGCAGCGAGGATGAGATTCTGCAAGTGATTCGAAGACTCGGACTAGCCCCGCGCAAGAGCAAAGCAATACGCGCATTGTCTCAAATCTTAGTTGATCAATTCAATGGCCAGGTGCCGCAAACCGAAGAGGCATTGGAAGGCCTACCAGGCGTAGGCCATAAGACTGCAAGTGTCGTGCTTTGCCAAGCTTTCAACATACCAGCTTTCCCAGTAGATACGCACATCCATCGACTAGCCCAACGCTGGGGTCTATCCAATGGAAAAAGTGTCATACAAACTGAGAGTGACTTAAAGCGGCTATTCCCTCGCGAACAATGGACCAAACTGCACTTGCGGATTATCTACTTCGGACGCGAGCAATGTACGGCCCGCGGTTGCGACGGGACGAAATGTGAAATCTGTGCTCACCTTTATCCCAATCGCAAGTCCCCTGTCGTAACCCACAAGGCTTGACCCATGCGAGCCGAACACCCACCGAGGACCATTACGTATCGTTGTTTGTTCGCGAGCGTAATCGCGTTAGCCTTTCTGGTACGATTGTGGGTTGCCAACGATTGGCACTCCAAAGCCGAGACAGACTCACAACATTTTCGGCTCGGCGATAGCCATAGCTATTGGACGCTTGGTGGTGAAATAGCGAGAGGAAGACCTTATCAATACGGCAGTCCCAATGCTAGCATATTTCGGGCGCCGCTTTATCCGCTGTTTCTATCCCCTTGGACTTTAGTGACACCAGAGTCCGAGGGAATTTGGCGCGCACGATTGATGGGGTGCGCTCTTGGCACGTTGGCTGTATGGCTACTTATGCTCTTAGCCGGCCAATTGCATCCTTCACCTACTCCGTTATTGGCAGGCTTACTGGCTGCCCTTTATCCAGGCGCAGTGGGTATGAGTGTGGTGATCCTCAGCGAAGCCGTATTCTGTCCGCTAATGATCGTCCACCTGATATGTTGGTGCCAAGCCTGGAAATCCGAAAGTTTCTTTGCGCGGCTAAGCTTTGGCTTGGCAGGAGGATTGGCAGCGGGCGCGGCGGTGTTGGCACGCCCCAGTTGGTTGCTCTTTACCCCTTTTCTTGGTGCGTGCGGAATCTTGTTAGGAGGCAAGAAACCTGCTAGTCGTTGGCGTCACCTGCAGATCATGATCAGCACGGTCATCGGACTCAGCATCTGTATGATGCCATGGTGGATTCGCAACGCACAACAAACTGGGCGATTCGTTTTAACCACGTTGCAAGTTGGCCCCAGTCTTTACGACGGACTGCACGCTGGAGCAACCGGGGGAAGCGATGAAGGCATGCAATTCATGCGGCAATTCGCTGCGGAACAACGCCTTTCGGATGCAAATTCAACTTCCGAATTGGACGGCACCTTCGAGTATCGTCTCAATATCCGAGCGCAGCAGGCAGCTCTTCTATGGGCTTCGCAGAATCCGGGCGAAGTGCTTCGCTTAGCAATAGCAAAATTTTCGAAGACTTGGACACTGTGGCCTGATGGGGGTGAAATTGGTTCGGTAAGTATACGAGTTGGCCTGACTCTTGGCTGCTTTGGCATCCTGACTCTGGCCCTAATTGCTAGCAAGAGAGCCATCACCGATAGTGGTTGGCTAGCATTACTTTGTTGGATGCCTTGTATTTACTTTACCCTGCTTCACATGGTATTTGTCGGATCCATCCGTTACCGCGAACCGGCTCTGCTCGTGCTATGCGCATTAGCAGCAGTCACCCTTGATCGGATGGTTGAATTCATAGGCGTTTGTAAGAACTGCATTCCAACGGATGCAAAGCGTGGCATTTCTTCGGAACCAAAACCCAGCCTCAACCGCTTCAGTTCCCAATAGGAACCATGCTGTTGCTGCGCCGGCATCCAGTCGCCTGGTCTCCACATCCTCGCCTGCAAAACCAAAACCCAAGAGTGAAGCGTCGACTGCAATTCTACTGTTGGTAGTAGTCTTGGCGGCGGTTGCAAGTGTGCTTTGCTATCGCGTCGTTGTCACCAAAGTGGATTCAGCCCTTTATCGAGCCATTACTCAACAGCTACATGAGAGCTTCCCCGACCTTCGCGTCCGTATTGGCAGGGTCGATAATCAATCTAGTGGTTCCATTCTCATTAGCGATATCCAGTTGTTGGTCGCTGACACTCGAGTCACGACCCCAGTCTTGGAAATCGATTCAATGGAACTCATTGGGGACTTAGACATCGCGCATTGGATGGGAGATTCCATACAAGTGCGTGAACTCAGGTTGCGAGGTGCGACAGTTCGAGCTTGGCCCAATGAACTTGGACTATGGTCCATTCATCAGTTAGTCCCCAAAGCCAAAGTTCAATCTCGCATGCCCACTGTTATCATTCAGGATGGGCTTGTACTTCTTCAAAAGCATGCGAATGATAAAGATTCGGTTGCCATAAATGATATTCAAGCCAAGCTTGAAACACTTGACACGCAAACTGGCCTTGGCAGTTCCCGGCTAAACTTACGTGCATCTGGATTGAATTTCTTTCGAGATCTCACGCTCCGTGCTGCTGCCAATTCGGAAAACGCTGCCTGGGTCGCAACCGGCGAGATTGCGAAGGTTAATTTTTCGCCGCAGCTTATTGACCAGCTTCCTGATCAGCTAGCTCAATACTTGATCCAGCTTTCTGGATTCGAATGCACTGGCTCGGCAACTTTCCGATGCGGTTATGATCCCACCACACAACACACCGACTTTGAACTCAAAGGTCAACTCGACGATGGCCGCTTACAAGATGCCCGGTTACCATATGCCATTGAAGGGCTCAAAGGCCAATTCTTTTGCAACAACAAACTACTGCAGCTGAGAAACGTCCATGCTCATAGTAGCAGTGCCAAGCAATTGGAACTAAACGCTGACGTATTTGGCTTCCGCATGGATAGCCCATTAGTGATCGACGCTAAAGCTCAGGACCTAGAAATGGATTTGCCGCTTTACCGATCGCTACCTGCCTCATGGCAAGAAATGTGGGACCGACTGCGACTTTCGGGGCGCATCAGTGGCAATTTCCACATTGAATCCGATGGCCAGACATGGAGTCCTACAGCCACTATTGAATGTGAGGATGTCGCAATTGAGGCTTGGCTGTTTCCCTACCCGATCAGCCACATTCAAGGCAATCTGCGCTATGAAAACAATACTGTCACTTCGAGCTGTTTGACAGGCGTTGCAGGTGGCCAGCCCCTGGAGGCTGAACTTGAATTCTCAAAAACGCTCAATCCGCAGATTGTCAATCCTAAACTGCAATGGTTTGGGCAATTGATTGTTCGGTCTCTGGGCCCCGTAGCCATTGACGAGCAACTTGTTGCGGCCCTATCCCCGCGTGACCAGCCAACGTCCGCTGCAGAAAAAATAGTCCGATCTTTTAAACCCAGCGGAACGATTTCACTGACACAAGCTGTATTCACTCGAGCCGACACCGACACCACCACATGGGACCGATCGATCGAGGCCAATATCTTAGGGGGAAGTATCCTTTATTCAGCCTTTCCGTACCCCATCTACGATATCCGCGGCCGAATAGTTGGGCAGAACGACGCTTGGTGGCTGGACCAGTTTGAGGGCCGCAACGATTCTGGACGAATCCTCTGTTCAGGAAAGTGGTCCTCCCCTCCAACGACAAAGCAACTGCCTTTTGAAATCTCATTCAAAGCCTTTGATGTACCAATCGAGGAAGAACTGCAAAAAGCGGTTCCGGAAACGGTGCGTGCTGTATGGAACGAATTGCAGCCCTCGGGAACCATAGATAGCGTAGATGTCCTTCTACAACGCACCATAGGGCAAGAAGATATCTATACGGAAGTTCGAATCCATGAAGACAGTAGCTCTAACTTAGTAACTGGCCGTTCGCTACGAATCTTCCCCAGAGCCTTTCCGTATTGGTTGATGGATGTAGCCTGCGACATTGTCTATGTTCCTGGGCGTGTAGAGATCCACCACGCAGCCGGTAGCAATGGCAGTACTCGGGTTTCATTCACCGGTGACTGCACTCCTCAGCCTGACGGAAGCTGGCTGGCCAATGTCCGATGGCTGCCCTCAACCAGATTTTTTGTCGAGGGTCAACTTCGACAGGCTCTCCCTAAGACCATCCGCGACAGCCTAATAGCGCTCGATTTTCATGGACCGATCAGCCTTCTCGGCCTTAGTAGTATTCAATTCGCCGGTGCGGTCGACTACGAACCACGCACTAGCTGGGACGTTCAACTAGATTTTGAGGATGCTCAGCTGGCTGATGGGCAGAATATAGATGCTATGCGAGGAACGATGTGGGTTCGCGGCAACCACGATGGTCAGAATTTGTCCGTCACGGGTAGTGTTGCGATGGACGCCTTAACCGTCCGTGGCGTTCCAGTAACGCGTTTGCGAGGCCCATTTGCCATGGAAGGAAACCAACTGTACTTCGGCACCGCAGTGAACCAGTTTCCCAGTTATCAGCCCCACACAACCGACTTGCGCATGACGGCTGAAGCGTTAGCCGGAATGCTCGAATTGGCCGGTGATGGTAATATGCGGACGGGAAAATATCGGTTGAAAGCCGACCTGCAAGACGCCGAATTGAATTCTCTATTGCAAGAGGTCGGGGTCACTCGTGCAGATACCGAAGCTAACTGCGATGCTACCATTACGCTTTCCGGTGTACCGTGGAACCCTCAAACCTACACGGGTCAAGGCAAGATCCATCTCAGCGATGCCAAGCTGTTTGAATTGCCGTTCATGATTCGATTGCTTCAAGTTGTCTCGGTCAACCCTACAGAGAATTCTGCTTTTGACACCGCCGACATTGATTTTGAAGTTGTCGGGGATCGCATTCCCTTACAGATTTACTGCGAAGGCAGCCTGTTAAGATTGCGAGGCGAAGGCTGGACAAATCTGCGCCGCGACATCAATCTCGAACTATACAGCTACGTTGGACGGCGCATTCCGATATCTCAAGTCATTTCACCGTTGCTTGCTGAATCGCGTTATGCAACATTTATGATGATCGAAGTTACTGGCAATCTGGCCGCCGAGCCAAAAATGATTCGTCGGCCATTCCCTCAACTAGAAGCTACACTTCAACAAATATTCCCAGAGGTGGCAGAACCTACGCAGATTGGTCGCGTCTTTCCTTAATACAGACAATTGGTATTTGCAGATTCCCGTCCCTTTCTCCCCAACTGCCGGCTCATTCCCTCCGTCGCTTGCCGGTAGTTTCGAGTAGATCGAAGATTAACCATTGGAGATCGCAAATGAGAATTCCTCCAACGTCGTCAGTCGCTGCTCAAGTGGGCGCAGTAGCCTCCCAAGCCTCCAGTAAAGACCGCGAGGCCAGCGGGGCCACAACCGGCACTGCGGCCGGATCCAGCGCGAATGCGAAGCTCGTTGAACATGCGGAGGCATCGGACAACGAAAGAGATGCCCAAGGGCAGGGCGACGGACTGGGCGAGCATGTGCGACGTGATTCCGCCCAACAGGAAACGGAGAATCAAACTGCCGACGAAACGCCGCACGTAAAGTCAAACGAATTGTCAGAACACTTAGACATCATTGTTTAGCAGATAAACAACTGCCTCCACTAAGTCATCGACTAGGTCTAAAATGGGAACACAGGTCAAATCCTCGTGATATTTCTCGGCTAACAGAACTACCTCAATACAGAATGTGGCGGACCGTCTGGCGTCCAATGCAATGACACTATAATGATGATGAACCAAAAAGCTCCCAACTCCCAGCAAAAATCTTATTGCAACACCAAACACTCGACGAATTGATTCCACATGAAGTTCACCAAGATGCACGGGGCCGGCAATGATTATGTGTATGTCAATTGTTTTCAGGAACAATTACCGGAGCCAGCCAGCGAACTAGCGACGAAAATCTCCGATCGTCGCTTTGGGGTTGGTGGTGACGGATTGATTCTGATTGAGCCATCCGATAGGGCGGCTGCCCGCATGCGAATGTTCAATGCAGATGGTAGCGAATCGGAAATGTGCGGCAATGGAATCCGCTGTGTTGCCAAGTACGTTTACGATCACGGTATCTGCCGCCAGCCCAATCTTCAGATCGAGACGGGTGCTGGCATTCTTGAATTGGAACTGGAAGTTGTTGGGGGCCTCGTGTCGCAGGTTACTGTAGATATGGGAATTCCACGCACTCAGCCGGCTCAAATCCCCACCTCAATAGGCGACGGAGATGCCATCATCAATCGCGCCGAGACATTTGGTGACCGAGAATTCGTCATTACCTGTGTTTCCATGGGCAATCCACATTGCGTCATATTTGTACCCTCAGCCACCGACGAGCTTGTGCTAAAATACGGTCCATTGATCGAAAACGACCCCCGATTCCCTAGGCGAACTAACGTTGAGTTCGTAGAAATCGTGAGTCCAACGGAATTAAGACAACGAACTTGGGAACGCGGTTCTGGAGAGACCTGGGCCTGCGGAACGGGAGCCAGCGCAGTCAGCGTTGCGGGCGTACTAACAGGTATCTGTGAGCGAAGCGTTTTGATTCACCTTCGGGGAGGCGACTTGCGGCTCCGCTGGGATGCAACCTCGGAACACGTTTTCATGACCGGTGGAGCCACGGAAGTTTTTCACGGTGAATGGTAGGGATGCGCAGTAAACTTTTTTTCAAATCATTTAAGCGACTTAGAGTCCCCAGTTTTGTTTGGCGAGCAGGGGCATTTCTAATCTATCGAATAATTCTAGCGTGGTATTCATCACTCAATTTCCGTATCGCCTACTATGATCGAGACAGCGATCCCGCCTATCGACCAACAGACCAGCCAGCCATTTATATTCTCTGGCATGAATACATTCCGCTGCCTATCGCCATGCGGCAAGGCTGCAACATTACCATACTTGTCAGCCAACATCAGGATGCGGAGTTACTCGGCAATTTGGCGTCCTTTGCGCGTTTCAATGTGGTCCGCGGCTCAAGCAATCGAGGGGGCACTGCTGCACTTAAGAACTTAGTTTCTGGATGTACGGCTCGAAATATCTCGATTACTCCAGATGGCCCACGGGGCCCTCGTCGCAAGGTTGCGCAAGGCTGCATTTATCTCGCAAGTAAATTACAACTCCCGATAATTGCCGTCGGCATTGGTTACGATCGACCTTGGCGAATTCGGCGTGCCTGGGACCAATTCGCCATTCCACGCCTGGGAAGTAGGGGGCGTCTAGTGCTCAGCCCGGAGTTGCATGTGCCACCTGACTTGGACCGCAACGAAATTGAAGCCCATCGGGCAAGGGTTGAACAAGTGCTACTGCAAATGTCTGATCTAGCTGAAAATTGGGCAGCTGGCAAACTTCGGATCGATCCCTCGCATGTATTTACGAGCCAGCCGTCAAAGCCCACTGTCCGACAGCAAAGAAACTCCTTTTGCGGCGATTTAGACCAAGGCCCCTCAACCTCGCCGTTGCCAAAATATCGAAACGCGAGCTAGTTCGTTAGCGTTACCAAAACTGTATTTAGCTGAATGCCTGTAGGCTAAATGGCACATCAAGCATCCCGAAACTGAGCCTCTATGATTCACGGCAAAACGACTCACTGGGATTCCGATCGATACGAGGCTCGCGGACACTCCCCCGATGTTCCTCTCAGCGTGGACCAACTGAACTGGTACGTGAAGAACATTGTGCAAGAAGCTGTACCTAAAGTTTGGGTTGAAGGAGAGGTAACCGATCTTAGCCGACCGTCTAGTGGACATTTGTACTTCTCCCTCAAAGACGAAAACAGCCAAATTCGTGCTGTCGTCTGGCGCTCGGTTGCGTCACGCCTACGTTTTAAGCTCGCTGACGGCCAAGCATTGGTCGTGAGTGGAAATGTAGAAGTTTATCCCCCTCGTGGCACGTACCAGTTGGTGATAGACCAGTTGCAGCCCAAAGGGATGGGCGCACTGCAAATAGCTTTCCAACAATTACATCAAAAGTTGCAAGCTGAAGGACTCTTTGATAGCGGTCGAAAGAAAACGCTACCTCGCTTTCCAACTCGTATTGGTTTTGTAACTAGCCCCAGCGGAGCAGCTATTCATGACTTTATAGAAGCTGCCACTAGTCGTTGGAATCACTTTAGGCTAATTGTTATTCCCGCACGCGTGCAAGGCGAATCTGCCGCACAAGAAATCGCACATGGAATTCAGCTGGCCCAACGCTTGCGACCTCGTCTAGATGTATTGGTCGTCGGAAGAGGTGGTGGTAGTCAAGAGGATCTCTGGTGTTTCAACGAAGAAAAAGTTGTGCGTGCGTTGGCTCACTGTAAGTTGCCCACCGTCTCTGCAGTTGGCCACGAAATAGACGTTACTCTCGCCGATATGGCCGCCGATTGCCGTGCCTTAACCCCTACGCACGCCGCTCAAGTGATCTTTCCAGATCGAACCGAACTGCGCCGTGAGTTGCTTCAAACTCGCGCACGTCTGGACTCCCTATTACGCACGCGTGTCACACATTTGCGTAGACGCATCCAGGACCTGGCGCAACTGAGTATCCTTGGACGCCCGCACGAACTTCACAAGCAACGACGCCAGAAGCTTGACGATTTGGAATTACGATCCCGGAGCCTTGCCTGGACTCAATGGAAGCATCGCCGTGAACGATTGGCGGGCCTGGCAAGAGCCGTCGAGGCACTTTCACCTCTCAGTGTCCTTCATCGAGGATATAGTGTCACTCAAAACTACGAGTCTGGAGAAACCATTCGGCAAGCTTCTGACTTTTATACTGGCCAACTGATTCAAACAATCGTTGGAGGCGGGCAAGCCATAAGCAGAATTGAGCAAATCAGCCTCGAATCCGAAACAAAAAAATAGGCATCCAATCGGCTAGTCGTCAGGACGCCCAGAATCCAAGGCTCAGCGAGGGGTTGGGCACGTTCCCTCGCTTATGCTGCGGGTTACTTTTTCAGCAGCCTGCTAGTCAATCTTAAGTGCAGTATGACGCGTTTGGTTGTAATACGGATTGTTGATAACAAGTGGACCCGAATTTGCTGGTCCTGAACTCGGCACGACATTTCCTTCGGTCGAACAATAAGGATTTGCCAGAAGCCGCGTTTGATCCACGGCTGGGCGTGGAGCGTAACTTGGATTAGCCTGCAATTGTGGCCAAGCCGCATAGGGACTGACTCCATAGGGGCGAGTATAGCGAGCCCCGTAATACACTGGAGGATGCAGCGCAAAATACGGCGGAGTCGGTCCATACGCGGGGGCGCTGAAATTGAATCCGCGGTAACCATACAGGTATGCCATGCTCCATGCATCACATTGTGCGACGGCTGGTACCGCTGACGCAAGAAGCAAGAAAAGTGAAGCTAAGTAGCGTTGCATGTCGTTAATCCTATGATGAAACTCAAGTTGCAGTGCAGCAGCGCCAAAGGGCGTTTCGGCGAAACGATGATTGACCACACTTTCTTTACGCTAGTCGAACTTCAAATGAGGTCAATACTTATCGCTTTAGATTGATAGCTATGACGATTATTACGATTGTATCCCTGCTTTTCGTCCCAAGCTGCCACGTTTGCTAATAGTAGTCATGGGCCCTCCAGTTCGCCTTAAAATCATACTCACGACATGACCATTGAAGTCCATCCTGCCTTTGCCGACAGCCTAAAGCAACGGGCGAAGGAATTGGGGTTTACGCTTGTCGGTATCACGCCTGCGGCACAACCGCCCCACTATGCTCATTTGGCAAATTGGCTAGCTCAAGGATTTGGTGAAGGACTGCCGTATATTGAGCGCCGACTGGACGCTTACAAACATCCCTCTAGCATTCTGGACGGATGTCAAAGCCTATTGATGTTGGCAAGTCCCTATCCTGCATCCACCGCTTCGCCAACTCAAGGCAAGTCCAAAGTTGCACGTTACGCTTGGCCAGAGGGAGACTATCACGACAAGATTCATGCCGAATTGCGGGAACTGCGCGAGTTCATTCTTAGAGCCTATCCGCTAGCCCGTGTGCGTGGCGTTGTAGATACAGCTCCATTACTCGAACGAAACTTGGCACAGTTGGCCGGACTAGGCTGGATTGGGAAGAACACTCTCCTCATAAATCCGGAATGGGGTAGCTACTTCTTCCTGGCGGCCATATTAACAGACCTGATTTTTTGCCCTGATGCCGCATTTGAATTTTCACATTGCGGTAGCTGTCGCGCATGCATAGATGCTTGCCCCACAGAGGCTATTGTTGAACCATTTGTTTTGGATGCTAGGCGATGTATCAGCTACTTGACAATTGAACATCGAGGGCAAATCTCAGAAGAACTGAGGGAGAACCTGAATGACTGGATTTTTGGTTGCGACATTTGCCAAGAAGTATGTCCCTGGAATCGACGACGGAACCGTCTGCATCCGGCTTCTAGGGAGGAATCACATGAGTTAACTACAATCGATCCCCTTGAGGCAATCAATTGGACAGAGCAAGAGTTTAAGGAGCGATTTCGTCACACCGCGTTGTGGCGAACACGACGCTCGGGTCTTATTCGCAATGCAATCCTTTTGCTCGTACAACGGATGGAAAGAGCTGCTTTGCCGCAACTTACGCGATTGGTCGAGGACGACGATACCCTCATCTGTTCTGCCGCCGCATGGGCTGTCGCTAGACTGACATCGTCTATCACCTCAAATGATGATCCCCCTGGGGCCTAGCGATGATTGCTCAATGAAAAATGGTGCTCAATAAAAAATGGTTGAACAATGATTGCACAATGAAGAATAGGAAGGCCATCAACGTGTCACAACTGACACTCCTAGAAAAGGCCAGAAACGCAATTCTCGATCTACGGCCAGTGAACTACCGAATGGTTGGGACAGAAACGATCTTGACCTCAAATAAGTTTGGCCAATTCTTACCTGTGACGAACAACCGATTGTTCTTATCATCGTAGGCAATACCGTTTAGCACCGCTTGATCACTTGCACGCTGGTTCAATGGATAGAGATTGCTCAAATCCAGCCACCCAAGCACCGTACCATCTTCGGGCGAAAATCTAACAATTTGGTCGGTCTGCCACACGTTGGCAAAAATCTCGCCCTGAATGAATTCCAACTCATTCAGTCGATCGATGCTTCGTGCGCCCTGCTTTACGCGAAATTTGCGGATGGTTCGAAATGTGTTTGGATCAAGTACGCGAATCGTTGACGATCCATCACTCATAAACAGATGGCGACCATCGTGGGTCAACCCCCAACCTTCTCCTGAATAATTGAAGGAATTAAGTGGCTTAAGTGTGGCTTGATCATAGACAATACAGTTTCGTTCTTTCCACGTTAGCTGATAGATTTTGCCCTCAAGCACGGCAATTCCTTCGCCAAAAAAACGTTGCTCGAGAGGCGTCATGAGTTCCACACGCCCCGTAACTAGGTCCACGATGCGCAACGAAGAATGGCCATATTGCCCGGTACCCTCGTAAAGTTTTCCCTGATCAACGACCAATCCCTGCGTAAACGCCTGACTATCGTGAGGATAAGTCTGAACTATTTCGACAGTCTCGATTGGAACCGCCTTACCAACCGAAGACCAATTCGGCAACCAACACAATACGGCAACTAGGGCTGAGGCCGGCAACAGTAGCAAACACAACAGTTTCAACATCGGTTTGCCCATAAGTAAGCAATGGAAATAGGTAGTTGTCAAAGTAGTAGTCTACGAACAGCCTTTCCGATTGTCTATCAACTGTCTCCCCAACTCAAGGTGGGACTATTATTGGCCAGCACCATACCAGTAGTTTGCTGTAAGTTGTAGAATCGCAGCCGCACATTTTTCGCACATCAACAAGTTAGCGATCTTTTCGCTAACGCTTTCGAAAGTGGAATTTTGCGATACGGTCAATGCTACGTTGCTGATAGTCTGGGAAACATCACAACCTGCGCTTCAGCGCGGGGGTCAACGACAAGTCTGATGGAAACTATTTCAATCAGTCCCGTACTTACGTTTCGGTCCCCAGTAGATTCCGAATAAGGACCCATCACCGTGTCTAAAGCCGTTAAAAGGTTGCTATTTGTTTGCTTGGGAAATATTTGTCGTAGCCCTGCGGCCGAAGGTGTCATGCAGCATCTCGTAAACCAAAGGGGATTAGGCAATCAGATTCACATCGATTCAGCCGGCACCAGTAGCTACCATATTGGTGAACCAGCCGACAAACGCATGCGGCAAGCAGCCGAAAAACGAGGCTACGATCTGACGAGCCGTTCTCGGATGGTTTCGCGTCGTGACGGTGACGAATTTGATCTGATAATCGCTATGGATAGCACGAATCTGCGTACGCTATCCGGTATGCTCGTAAACAGTCATGCGCAAATCAAACTGCTCAGCGAATATCTCAGTAATGATTGGCCAACCGAGGTCCCAGATCCATACTATGGTGGAGATGAGGGTTTCAATGAAGTTCTAGATATGCTGGAAGCCGCCTGTCCGAACATCTTGGCAGAGCTGCAGAACGATGATTGACCCTACCACCAAGACTCGCATATCGAAACGGGCCGTTTCAATTGGCCAACTGAACATTTAATAGCAACACGTTACTATTACCCGAGGAAAGCAACCTAGGTTTATTCAGCTCAGCCTTGACCGTTGAAGCAAACGTATTGGTTGACATTTCCGGTGGAGGCAATTCGTCAGATCGACCACTGTCCATGTGCGAGGACTCGAATTTAAGCGTAACCAGTAGCTTGCCACCTACCTCTGTAACAAAGATCTGGATTTCAGTACCCAAACTTACATCTGCCATGGTTCGAGTGGGTCGAGGGCCTTCAACTATCCCTTGAAGTCGTGAGGTCCTGTGCCCAAACCGCATTTGGGCCTCACAATCTTGCAGCACTCGACACTTTAGGTAATCGACCCACTGGCACGTCTGGCTATCATGTACTGTTTTCCACAATCGATCAGTCGTCGGCTGCGGATCATCCAAAAATACCGTGGAGTCGTTCAGCTTGGCCTCTATCAAGGTTACGAGATAAGAATTAGTGGTTTCGTTTCCATTTTCTTGAGCCCACATCGGTGTACGTGCCGAGCAAACAGCAGCCACACCAATCACCACGCACCAAATCTGCTTTCTTAAGTTCATATTAAAACTCCCGGAATTTCGTAAAACGTAGCAACTGGCAGTTCTAACCCCCATCTACTGACCATGTTCCGGGATCAACTCGCTGAAGCGCGTACGGTCAAGGCCGCTTGGTATGTTGCCCTAAACCCTCTGGCAACTTGCACGATCCACCCTATTCACGAGGACCGCGACTCAGAACAAAGAACGACAAGATGATGCCAACCACATGGAGTCCGGCCGCCAATACGAAGGGAGCCCCAGGCATTTGGTAGTCGCTGTTTTCATTGATTCCAGCATAAAAAATCCTGGTAAAAATGACGGGACCTAGCATACCGGCAATACCCATCAACGAACTGTTAGCGCCTTGCAATTGTCCCTGTTCGTCGCGACCGACTCGCTTGGTCATTAATCCTTGGATAGCCGGTGAAAAGAAACCGACGAGTGCGAACACGGGTATTGCAATCCAAATCCAGCGACCGCTATCGATGAATGCGTACAGTAGGTAGCCTGCGGCCCCAAATAATAATGCAACATGCAACATTCGCCGTTCGCCGAGAAATCCGGAAGTTCGCCGCACGACATATCCCTGCATGATGACGCCAACAATTCCGACGACCATGAGAAAAAGTCCCACTCGTTCCGTGCCCCACGAAAAACGGTGCCCAGCAAACAGCACAAATACGCTGGGATAGACCTGATGCGCCAATTGATAGAGCAGCAAGATGCTAGCCAGTCCAAGCAATTCTGGATGAGAGCGGAGTAATTTGAGTGAGCCGCCTGGATTAGCCTTTCTCCACGAGAATTTGGAACGATCCTCCAACGGCAGCGATTCGGGCAAAATAAAAAATCCGTAGACAACATTGATCAACGTCAAGGCAGCGGCCGCCCAGAACGGCAGACGCAGATCTACCGCTCCTAGATAACCTCCGAGTGCTGGACCGATAACAAATCCAATCCCCCACGCTGCACCAATCATTCCAAAACTACCGGCACGTTTTTCGGGAGGTGTTACGTCCGCAATATACGCACTTGCCGTGGCAAAACTGGCGGCAGTAATACCCGAAAGCACGCGTCCAACAAACAACCAAGTAAGGTTCGGAGCCAAAGCCATCAGAATGTAATCTAATCCCAAACCTAGACAGGATATCAGGATGACCTTGCGTCTACCGAATCGATCCGAAAGAGCCCCAAGTAGCGGCGAAAAAAGAAATTGCATGGCCGCCCAAGTCGTTCCAAAATATCCGGTATAAAGCGCTGCTCGCGCGGTATCTCCATTCAAAAACTCTTCTTCAATCAACTTTGGCAATACGGGAATAATAACTCCCAATGACAACACATCGAGCACCACCGTGATGAAGATGAAAATAATCGTAGCCTGCCTCGGCGTTTTGGTAGGCTGCGTGTCTTTTGGGGCTTGATCGGAATTGGGGCTCAAGTTCAGTAATCCAAAGCTGTAGTACAAGCAAGTAAGCAAACGCCGATTTTGAAGAATCCCTATTCCAAAGTGTCGCCGGTAATTTGGGAATATACGTCCCAATATTTTTGGCGAGTCGCGTCGACAATATTCTGCGGCAGTGCGGGGGGGGGACTATTGCGATCCCACCCACACTGCATCAACCATTCGCGTACGAATTGCTTGTCGAATGATGGTTGGCTATGGCCCGGAGCGTATTTGTCGGCGGGCCAAAAACGACTGCTATCAGGTGTCAAAACTTCGTCTATCAAGATAACCCGACCATTGTAGAATCCCCATTCGAACTTGGTATCCGCAACGATAATACCGCGCGGGCTCGCCCACTGGCTGGCCTGCCGGTAAACCTCCAAGCTCCTATCTCTGAGCAATTGTGCCAGCTCACTGCCAAGTTTGCTTGCCATATAATCGAACGTGACGTTTTCGTCGTGACCCGACTCGGCCTTGGTCGCCGGAGTAAAGATTGGTTCTGGCAGCCGATCGCACTGTCGCAATCCGGGGGGCAAAGCCACTCCGCAGACTTGCCCCGATTGTTGATACTCGGTCCAGCCGGAACCTTCCAAGTACCCTCTCACAACACATTCAAACGGTATCACTTGAGCTTTGCGAGTGAGCATCACCCGGCCCTCTAAGCGACTTCGTTCTTCGTGACTGACGGGTATTGATTCGGGCAACTGATCTGAGACAAAATGGTGCTCTACGCTCAAATGGTCGAACCAGAACTTGCTGAGCTGTGTTAATAGAATTCCTTTACTTGGAATGGGTGTTGGTAGAATCCAGTCAAAAGCGCTAATCCGATCAGAGCTGATAATCAGTAGATCGTTCCCCAGATCATAAACATCCCGCACCTTGCCTTGGCGGCGAGGATACGGCAAGTCGGTTTCTAGCAATGGGATCGACAAATCCATGCAATATTTCCTGATACAAACTTTTGACGATATTCTGTGCGCCAACTGCCATGTGAGGCGATAGGTAGGATGATACCCCTCTATTATTTAGCTCTTTTCAACTACCCGAAAGCTAACTCGAAAGTTTCCCAACAATGGCAAACCTGAATTTCGAGTTCCCCGAAACTAGCTCGATTGATGGGCGAATTTGGAATTCAACCTACATTACAGGTTTGGAGGGTATTCCTTGGCGATGTTTTCATCAATTGACAGGAGACCAGTTTAGCATCCGCCGCAACATTGAGGAGTCAGGCAAGCTGAACATTACCTGGCCCACGAAATCGGCGGGTAACCTTTGCCTCACCACTACCAGCTTGAGGTTGAGCGATTCTCCTTACAACCTAGTTGTAGAATTAGCCCGCGGTACCGTGTTTCGACTGAAGAATCAAACGGAAGAGTGGCAACGTGCAGGCCTAAAATTATCCGACAATTTCCTTCAACTCGCCAATCGAGCACTCAATACATTTCTAAGCTCGCTGGCTGCCAAGTCCCCAGAGGAAAAGAACTCACTGGCCCAACAGAGCATCGATGCTTCGATCGAGGCCATTATACAGCTGTGTGAGACCTACAGTTTACAAGCCTTAGAGGTCCGCAAACAGAATGAAGGGACTCTAGCTACACTCAGCGGTGCCCACCTAGCTGCGGATTTTGACCCCTCCACTGCCACCGCAGCTCTCGATAGAGCCTTCAACTTGATATCTGTGCCAGCAGACTTGGCAATCGTGGAAGGTAACTCAGGCCGTCGGGAATTTGGTGCGATCGACAATCAGATTGAATGGAGCATTCAACGCGGAAAAAGAGTCTGCGTGGGCCCATTAGCCAATTTTCGGAGCGGCGGGCTACCAAAGTGGATGGTGTTACTTGAAAGAGATTTTGACAACATTCGCCGAATCGCCTGTCAGCATGTACAAAGTATTGTCCAACGTTACCGTGGACGGGTCCACATTTGGAATTGTGCAGCGGGCTTAAATCTCCCGAGTGAAATGGATTGGAACGACGAAGATGTGTTGCGGATGGCCGTTTCGTTGATTGAGACGGTTCGAAATGCAGACGAGCGCACTCCGGTTCTGTTAACTATTGATCAGCCTTGGAGTGAATTCCTCAGGAATCAGGAAAACGGAATTTCACCGATCCATTTTGCAGATGCTCTGATACGGGCCGACCTAGGACTGAGCGGGATCGCCTTAGACTTGAACTTCTGTCAATTTCCCCAAGGCTCGCTGCCTCGTGACCCCGTGGAAATCAGCCGCCTTATAGATCGCTGGGCCATGCTCGGCCTGCCGTTACTCGTATCCTTAACGACTGCTACCGACGTGCAGGCCACAACGTCTTATGAAGATCACGTTAATACTTGGCAAACACATGTACGAGCCACCGGCATCGTGCGACCTGAAACGTTGCTTCCCCTCATCTTCGCTAAGCCGTCTGTGCATGCAGTCATTTGGAATCAACTAACTCAAACTGCAAATCAGACCCATCCCGTAACAGGTCTCTGGGACAACAGCGGAAAAGCGAAACCAGTCCTACAACAGCTCGTCCGCCTGCGCACTAATTTCTTGTACTGACCAGGGCGCAATAGGGCGTCACCCAATGGGGGCGCACCTGTCGTTTCCAAGCTCTTTCCAATCAGCAAACTCCGTTCTAAAGGGGAACGGTCAATTCTCAGTTGGAGAGACCAGCCTTCCTCCCGAACGGATTCTCCAGGGGAGAGGGACGACGCTATGAGGGCTCGACTTGACCGATCACTCTCACGCTGGTGGGAGAGCCGGATAGGGTTTGGTCGGCGACTTCTCGCAGATCATCAAGCGTTACAGCCATATAGCGCGATAACACAACATCCAGTGGCTCGTAGGCGCGACGATTCAACCAGGACTGACCTAAGGCGAACATGCGATTGCTGGGCCGTTCGTCCGACAATATGAGGCTGGCCGTTATTTTGTTACGCGCCAAGTCCAGTTCCTTTTGCGTGACCCCTTCCTTTAGCGCGGTCTCTATTACTCGTTCCCAAACAGCCTGATTTTCAGCTGCATCCTCGGGCGCACAACAAAGGTAACCTATCAAGCAACCGCACTCCTCAAACATCTGTGGCCACAAGCTGGCCGTTTCGGCCTTTCCAGTATCTATCAATTCCCAGAACAACCGGCTGCCAGAATCATCCGCTAGTGCAGAACAAAGCAGTCGCAATGCATACCGTCGCGCGTCATTCACGCTTAGACCTGGCCACAACTGGATTGCGTAGTGCTGGTAAGTTGATTCTCGTTCGATTTCTTCCTCAACTTGCCCAAATCCAGGCACGCTTAGCTTTCTCGGCGGCGTGACAAGAGACGGCCAATCCACGGTTAATCGCTCCACATCCTCGATGAGCCTTGCAAAATCGACTTTGCCGCTGGCGCACAAAAACATGTTGTCCACAGAGTATCTCAATGAGTGATACTCACGCATTTGCTGTACGCTCAAATCACTTACCGATTCGGTACTTCCCAGAACTCGCGTTGCTAAAGGATGGCTTCCAAAAAACAATTCCATAGCACGCTCAAATGCACCGTACGGCGGCTGATCGTCGTACATGGCAATCTCTTCCAAAATCACCTGTCGTTCGGTTTCAAAATCCTCCTCATTGAGCAACGGTTGCATAAGGTCGGTTAGCAAATCGACTGCCTGTGTCTGGCATTCTGGTAACACGGAAGCATAGAAGACCGTAGAATCTTCCGACGTATATGCATTGGATTGGGCCCCAAGATGATCTAGCTCTCTATTAACATCTTCAGCACTTCGCCTGGGAGTTCCCTTGAATACCATGTGCTCCAAAAAGTGGCTAACCCCGGCAACTTCATTTGATTCATCGCGAGCCCCAGTCCTCACAAACCAGCCAACCGATAGCGTAAAGGCTTCGGGGTCATTTAGCACGACGATTTCAGGACATTTGTCGGTCTTATAAGTCAGCAATTCCACGTTCTAACTCCATGGGCAGCGATCCGACCGATACCAAAGAAAAATTGTTTGGCGGTATTTGAAGGAAATGCTCCAACAATCCCTCGCAGGTCAGTTCATCGACTTTCCTACAAACTTCGTCACGACTCGGCACGCGCCCTAAGTAAAACCAATCGCTGGCAATTTGACCACTTCGAGCGGCCGACGACTCCTGCTCAAACACGAGTGAACTCTTGATTCGATTCTTCAATCGCTCCAGTTCATCTTCGGTAACGCCTTGCCCCAAGGATCGGATCGTTTCAATCAGAACTTGCAGAGTCTCTTCGGCGCGATTGTTTGTAGTGCCGGCATAGCATAGGACGCTGCCCTGTCCAGCCAACGAAAAGCACGTTGCGAAGACCGAATACACCAAGCCACGTTTTTCACGCACTTCAGAAAACAACCGTGAGCTCATGCCATCGCTCAAGACTCCCACCAAGGCCCGCGTCTGGTAATAATCTGGACTTTCATAGGACGCGCAATCGTAGGCCAAGGCCAAATGCATTTGATTCGAAGAATGATCAATATGCCGGCTTCCATAGACACAAGTCAATTCCGGTAGACTACTTGGGCTTGGCCCCTGCCAGTCGCCTAGCAACTGGGCAACACAATCACACACTTGCTGCCAATCAAAGTCTCCGGCCACCGCCAAAATTGTTCCCTGTGGGGTGAACTGCGACTGCACAAACTGATGAATATTTTCGAGTTGCAGCGCTTGCAGCCCCTCCTTGGTCCCTTGAGAGATGCGTCCGTATGGAAGTGGAAAACGAAAGCGTTTGAGCTCACTAAAACAACGATGGGACGGTTCGTCATACAGGGCGCGCAAATCCTGCATGGCAAGCAATTTCGTATCAGATAACTGTGATTCAGGCAGTAACGGTCGACGCACAAGTTCACTGTATAACTGCAGAACGTCCGCGAGGACCTGGCTTGGCATAGCGCAGCTAAAGGCACAATGATTGGTGGTAATGGAACCAGTCCGCTCAACACCCAAACTGTCTAATCGTTCTAGAAAGGCGCGGCTGTCGTACTCTCCACATCCTCGCTGGGACATTTCGCAGGTTATGCCTGCTAAGCCATCCAACCCGTTTGGCTCATAACAAGTTCCGGCAGGTAAAACGAATGTGAATGCTGCCGAACGAAGCCAGGGCATGTGCTCCCCTAGCAACACAAGCCCATTGTCGAATTGCTGAAAGAGCAATTCTTGATTCATAGATGCCGCCCTGTTTCAAGCTCAAGGGTCTAAAAATTGAAACCGCTACCTTCTCGGATCAATTCAGTCTCCCTTGCTGGATTTTTTGCTACTTTTACTTGTGGCGGCTTTGGAAGTATCCGTTTTGGATGCATCCGTTTTAGCGCCTTCGCCTTTAGTCCCGTCACTCTTGGACGAAGCTGAATCACCGCCAGCCGACGACTTGTCCGCAGCTTTGGCTTTCCTATAGGATTCGCTACGGTAGTCAGTTTGATAGAAGCCGGACCCCTTGAAGACCACCGCGGCCCCCGTACCTAGCAAACGCCTCAGCTTTTGCTTCTTGCACTCAGGACACTTCTTCTGCACAGGATCATTGATGCCCTGATAAAGTTCGAAAGCATGGCCACAAGCATCGCATTCATAATCATAAGTTGGCATGGCGTTTACTCGCGCAGACTATACACGATAACAATTAACCGATTAACTGGGAGCACCTGAGCTCACAATAACTTGACTGGGACGCACAACGCGATCGTGCAGCATGTAACCGACCGCAACCTCTTGCATTACGTGTCCAGATTCAACTTCCGGACTGGGCATTTGGGAGATGGCTTCATGAATATTGGGGTCAAACTCAGCCCCTTGGGCCTGAATTGGCTGGCAACCAAATTTACTGAGTACACCCGAGAACTGCGAAATAACCATTTCAACGCCCGATAGAAGAGCATCTTTAGCTGTGCCCTCTCCCTGAGCCGCAGACACCGCTCTATTCAAATTGTCGACTACGTCTACCAAATCCCGAACCAGGGGCATATTGGCATAACGCAGCTGCTGTTCTGTGTCGCGTTGCATTCGTTTGCGGAAATTCTCCATCTCAGCACGAACACGAAGCACCTCTTGTTCTGCCCTGACGACTCGCTCGTCTACGCTCGCTTCAACTGCCTCAGGCGATAAATGTTCTGCGAAAGCTTCGTCCGCATAGGCCTGTTGACCATCGTCGGGCAATTCATTTTCAGCGTCTGGAGTTGCGTTCTCCTGGTTCATTTTCAGTTTCTATCCTTCTGCAGATTCATCGTCATCAACTCGAAAATAATCGATGACTCGTTCAAAAAACGACTTGCGGTGCGGAGTAACATGCTCCTCATCCTGTTCTGCCAGTTTGCGCAGCAATTCCTCTTGCTTAGCATTTATCTTCTTGGGGATTTCGACGTACGTTTGCACTAACAGATCCCCCTTGGCGCCATTACGGGGATCAGGCATGCCCAACCCTCGCAGTTGAAAAACTTCACCACTTTGTGTTCCGCGTGGGATGTCGATCGATTTCTTGCCGTTGAGTGTCGGAATCTCAATTTGGGTTCCCAGCACGGCCTGAGAGTAGCTAAGCGGCAGTTGCAAAATGAGATCGGATCCCTCACGGCGAAAGATCTTGTGTGGCCGAACACGAATAAAACAGTAAGCATCCCCGGCTGGGCCACCGTCCGGACTAGGCTGCCCTTCTTCAGGCAAACGAACTCGCATGCCATCGTCGACACCGGGAGGGATGGCCACTTCGAGCATCACATCCTTGGGTATCATCCCTGAGCCGTCACATCCCTTGCATGGAGAGGTAATAACCTTGCCGTTTCCTCTACATTGCGGGCAAGTGGTTTGCACTCGTAAGATGCCGGTTGCCTGGACAACCTGGCCTTGCCCTCGGCACCGTGGGCAAACGCTGGGCGTGGAACCAGGCTCAGCGCCACTGCCATGGCAAGTATGGCACGGCTCGTGCCTGGTAAGCTGAATTGTTTTGCGAACACCTGCCGCAGCTTCTTCCAAGTTAAGAGTTACATCGCAGCGCAGGTCGGCCCCACGACGCACTCGTCCCCGCTGCCCCCGTCCACCAAAGAAATCCTCAAAAATCGTCCCTCCAAAAATATCTCCGAAAGCCTCAAAAATTTCACCCACATCGTGAAATCCGCCACCGCCACCTTCTAGTCCGGAATGTCCGTATCGATCGTAGCGAGCCCGTTTTTGCTGATCGCTCAGAACCTCGTACGCCTCAGCTGCCTCCTTAAACTTGGAGATTGCATCCTCGTCGTCTCGATTGCTGTCCGGATGGTATTTGATAGCCAGCTTGCGATAAGCTTTGGCTAGCTCATCTTGACTGGCAGTGCGTCCCACACCCAGAACTTCGTAATAGTCGCGTTTAGTTGCCGTCATCGATTCAAGACTTTAGCTTCGTTTCTTAATAGGCTCAGTGATGGCTGCCGAGTATAAGGTCGTGATTCAGACCCCCATCCATGCACATCTCACAATTATCTGTTAGCGTGAGATTCTACCGATCAATAGAAGAGATATGGGGTTACCGAAAACCGATGGACGCCCTATTAGCAACACCGGACTTGAAAAGAGCCACTCTTTTCAAAAAAGAGTGGCCCTTTGAATTTGAATCAAACGTCAACAACATCACAGCTGCTCTAGCCGTCTATTGCACTAGGCAATTGCGCCTTCCGCACGTTGCTTTTGTTTGTCTTCTTTATCGAAAGTCGTCACAAGCGCTTCGGTAGTTAGCAGCAAACCAGCAATACTAGCTGCATTTGCCAAAGCCGTCCGAACAACCTTGACAGGATCGATAATACCGGACTTATACATGTCCACGTAGGCGCCTCGGTTAGCGTCGTAACCCATGTTAACACTCTTTTGGGAAACTTCGTCAGCCACAACCGAACCGTCAATACCAGCATTGTCGGCAATTTGACGCAGAGGCGAACTCAGTGATCGCAGAATAATTTGAGCTCCGATCTTTTCATCGCCCTTGCATTTTGGCAGGCAAGCCTCTACCGCTTCGGCACATCGCAGCAGAGCAACTCCCCCGCCAGGCAATATCCCTTCCTCCATGGCTGCTCGAGTGGCATGCAAAGCATCCTCTACTCGAGCTTTCTTCTGCTTCATGTCGGCTTCCGTCTCCGCACCAACACTTACAACGGCCACGCCGCCAGACAACTTCGCCAAACGCTCTTGAAGTTTTTCACGGTCGTACTCGCTGTCGGTCTGTTCAATCTGCGACCTAATTTGGGCTACGCGTTGATCGATGGTCTTGCGATCACCGCCACCTTCGACGATTGTCGTATTACTCTTATCGACAACCACCTTCTTGGCTCGCCCCAATTGATCCAATGAAATCTTCTCCAATTGGATACCCAGGTCCTCGCTTATAAAGGTGCCGCCGGTCAGCGTGGCAATATCTCCCATCATCGCCTTACGTCGATCACCAAATCCTGGTGCCTTAACGGCACACACATTCAATGTGCCTCGCAATTTGTTAACCACCAACAACGTCAACGCTTCTGCATCGACGTCTTCAGCAATGATCATCAAGCTTCGTCCACTTTGACTGACCTTTTCCAGTACCGGTACTAGGTCACGGATGTTGCTGATCTTTTTCTCATAAAGCAGAATAAGAGCGTCATCAAACGTGCAGCTCATGTCCGCAGAAGAGTTAATGAAGTAGGGTGATATGTAGCCCTTATCAAACTGCATTCCGTCAACGTATTCGACGTTCGTTTCTGCAGTCTTACCTTCTTCAACCGTAATCACTCCATCCTTGCCCACGCGCTCTAATGCTTGAGCTAGCAGCTCACCGATTTGCATATCGTTATTTGCGCTGATCGCACCAACGTGAGCTACCTCTTGACGGTCACTTACTGGCTTGCCCAACTGATGCAGCTTTTCAACCGCTGCATCAACCGCTTTTTCAATTCCTCGACGAATCGCAGCCGGATTGCTACCAGCTACAATGTTACGAAGACCTTCCTTGAAAATAGTGCGAGCCAAAACTGTGGCCGTGGTCGTACCATCACCAGCTAGATCGCTAGTCTTTTGGGCAACCTCCACAACCAATTTGGCGCCCATATTTTCGAATCGGTCTTCCAACTCTACTTCTTTGGCAACGGTCACACCGTCTTTGGTCACCGTTGGACCGCCAAAGCTCTTGTCGATGATCACATTCCGACCAGTTGGCCCCATAGTAACGGCAACTGCATCGGCCAACTTCTCGACGCCTCGCAACATGCGAGCGCGTGCGTGATCTTCAAACATTAACTGTTTTGCCACGCTAGTTATCCTTGTACAAAAAAGTATCTTTGTGTGTTTAGATTATGGTTCGCTTGCGATCTCAAATGACGCCTGAAAACTCCCCGGGCTGGCGATGCATTCAGCGCCAAGTGCAAGCTCAATAGCTGCTACTTGCACTTGGGAGTCTTAGGCTAAGACTTTTGCCAGAATATCGCTTTCGCGCAGAATCTTGACTTCCTCGCCCTCTACTTCAATATCGCTTCCGCCATATTTTCCATAAATTACGACGTCCCCAACAGCAACCGAAAGACTTCCCCTGGTCCCGTTATCCAGTAGTCGGCCCGGACCAACTGCGACGACAGTACCTCGCTGAGGCTTTTCTTTGGCCGAATCTGGCAAAACAATTCCACCAGCAGTCTTTTCCTCTGCTTCGACCGGTTTGACCACGACTCGATCATCCAAAGGACGAATACTCACTTTTGCCATGTTCTGATTCCTAACTGAAAATGCTTATTTTGATGTTCGAAATTTCAACGTAACTATTTTTCCTGAGCAACATTCTTCTGAGCAACATTCTCTAAGGCCACTTCGTCGGCCTACTAGCCTGGCATGCCAAGCCAGTGGCTGAAAGACAGAAGTTTCCACCAGCCTACATCATGCCACCCATACCTCCCATGCCACCCATTCCTCCCATGCCACCCATTCCGTCCATGCCACCCATACCTCCCATGCCGTGATCATGATGATCTCCACCGCCAGCAGGCTCTTCGTCCTTGGGGATTTCCGTCACCAACGATTCAGTCGTTAGCAGCAAAGAGGCAACGCTAGCAGCATTTTGCAGCGCTGTACGAACAACTTTGGCCGGATCGATGATACCTGCCGCAACCACATCGGTGTAGACATCCGTGTTGGCATCATAGCCCTCGGTTTTCGACTTTTGATGACGCACTCGATTGACAACCACAGCACCATCGGTGCCAGCATTATTGGCAATTGCGCGTAACGGGTTATCCAACACGTTGGCAACGATGGCAACACCCAGTTGCTCATCACCCTCGAGTTTGACCTTTTTCAGAGCCGCTTCACAGCGAATCAAAGCGACACCGCCTCCAGGCACAATTCCTTCGTGCAAGGCAGCCTGCGTGGCAGCTTTCGCATCATCGAGCAATGCCTTACGCTCCTTCATTTCAGTTTCGGTCGCAGCACCCACTGAAATCTGTGCCACACCGCCAGCCAACTTGGCCAACCGCTCTTGCAACTTTTCTCGATCGTAGTCGCTATCGGTGTGCTCGATCTCGCGTCGAATTTGATCGGCACGGCCCGCGATGGCATCCTTCTTACCGGCACCGCCGACCAGGATGGTCTCTTCGCTCGTAATATGAATTTTCTTGGCACGCCCCAAGTCGGAGAGCTTAACGCTTTCCAAGTCGATGCCCAAGTCTTTGAAAATGGGTTGCCCACCCGTCAATGCACCCAAATCACCCATGATCGCTTTGCGACGATCTCCATACCCAGGCGCCTTGACCGCACAAACGCTGAGTATGCCGCGCATCTTATTGACAACTAGAGTTGCCAAAGCTTCACCGTCCACATCCTCAGCAATGATCAACAAGGGCTTCTTCGATTTGCTAATAGCTTCCAAGATTGGAATCAGCTTCTTGTTGGAGCTGATCTTCTCTTCAAAAATCAAGACATAGCAGTCTTCCAATTCGACACTTACGTTATCTGCATTGGTGACGAAATGCGGAGATAGAAAACCACGATCAAACTGCATACCTTCGACCACTTCAACCGTGGTTTCACTGCCGCGTCCTTCTTCGACCGTGATAACGCCGTCCTTACCGACCTTCAAAAATGCATCGGCAAGTACATCGCCAATGGCAGGATCGTTATTACCAGCGATAGTCGCAACTTGCTTGATTTCTTTCTTACTCTTTTCGTCGATCTTAATCGACATCTTGGTCAGTTCACCACCAACCACTTCCACTGCCTTGGAAATGCCACGTGACAAAGCCATTGGGTCTGCGCCAGCAGCAATCATCTTGAGACCTTCCCGGAAGATGGCCTCCGCTAGTACCGTTGCGGTAGTAGTCCCATCCCCTGCCACGTCATTTGTCTTGCTGGCAGCTTCTTTTACCAGTTGTGCCCCAAGATTTTCAAATGGGTCGTCCAGTTCAATGTCTTCAGCAACTGTCACACCATCTTTGGTAACTTTTGGGGAACCCCATCCTTTATCCAAGACTGCATTGCGCCCACGTGGGCCAAGCGTACTGCGTACCGCCCGCGCCAGCTTGGAAACGCCAGCCAGCAGAGGTTGCCTCGCTTCGTCGTCAAAAACCATTTGTTTTGCCACGTTCAATATCCTCCCAAAACGGATTGCGGTCCCCAGCGGGGACTTTGATAGAGTTATTTGGTGATTCGGTTATTTGGTCATTCAGGCGATAACTCACAAGCTCGAAGCAAGCTCGACGTCACCGACCCAACCAGAGAAGCTCTATCCGTCGTTAGCAGGCCATGAATCCACATGAAGGTGAATAGGCCTCGGCGACGGGGAGCCAGTCTGGCAGTCAGATGATTGCAATGCCCGCGATGCAAAGGGCGTGCCACTTTGAAAAATTTGGCCCGTCACAGAAGATTCTCAGCAGAATCTGGTAAATTCTGCTCCCAACGGCGTTTGGTGCCAATATGACAGCCCAAGCCATTTGTCCCCGTAAATTGCGGAACCCAACTGTTAAGTCAGAAAAACCAGGGCAGTCAAGTCTGAAAAACCCTGCAGCGGATTTCTCCAAGCTGAATAAGATTCTGGCCACCCCAACAATCCTCGCAGTGCTCGAAATGAGAAGAATGTCGGCGGAGACATCGCTTGATCTTAATGCTTTGAGCGGCCCTGTCGAAAAAGCCATTGGCCTAGGCAAGAAACTACAACAGGTACAGAATATGTCTGCGACGCACTGACGGACGATTCCTTGCAGTTGGTTTGTTGATCATCAGCGAGGCTTACCACACAAGAAATATAGAGACTCAACTGACGTGGACCGCCGATTTTTTACTTGGCTGATGCTTACTACAGCATTGGTATTCCTTTACCTGAGTGCACGCCAAAACCAACAGCAGGCCCTCCTCAAACAACAAGCCGCGCAAGCCGAAGCTCAACAGGAGAAGCCGCTTAGCGAAGAACCTCTCTTCAACCCACCTCAACGAAACGGTGAGGAAGCCGAGCAAATGGGGGGCGATAAGTCTGCTCCCTATCAGGCCATAACCCTGGGCTCAATGGACCCCTCTAAGGGTTATAACTTGCTAGTAACCGTCTCCACGGCTGGAGCAGGAGTTGAGCGAGTCGAATTGGTCTCACAGAATAGCCCTGGTCGGTTCAGGTACCGGGCCCTGGAACATGAGGGTGGCTATTTGGGGTCACTCGGACTGAGAGAAACTCTTACTGGCCTTGCGGTCAACACAGTGCCCGACGGCTCTCCAGCTGCCCTGGCCGTCACTAACGGAATCCCTGGTGGAGTCGAAATAGGGGATGTGATAACTGAAGTCAATGGCCAGCCAGCTCTCTCATTGCAGGAGTACCAGCGGGTCATGCTGGCTACTAAAGCTGGGCGACCAATGAACTTCTCAGTTAGCAGAGATATGAATGGAACCGCACAAGTCATCGAATTCACCACCAACTTGTGCGAGGCTCCACTCGATTTAGTTCGCGTTGAGCCCTTTCTTTCCGAAGCAGTAACGGGAAACAACACGGTACCGAGTCTTCGCACTACGCTTGCATCGCTTAACAACGTCTCAGTCCCGTCGGGACAGAATGTATTCCCAGCTCTTCAGGGCACTGTCGACGCAAATTGGGAAATGCACCCCCTGGAGGTGCCCGGAGGGATGGGAGTCGAGTTCCGATTCGCCTTAACCCCCTACCTGGAAAACATTGGTAAGCCAAGTGCTTTGGAATTGGTAAAGCGTTATCGATTATTCCCGCAATCCGATACTCAGGACGGTTACCTGCTCGACCTGGAAACCGAGTTGATCAACCACAACGAAGAAGCCGTTCAATTGGCGATCCGACAAGAGGGCATCAATGGCTTGTCACTCGAAGGCTGGTGGTATTCTGTCAAGATTAGCCCAAAAATGTTCGCAGCTGCAGGCCAGCGCGATGTACTGTTCAACACACCATTCGCGCTGCACCAATTAAAGTCCACGCGAGAACTCCTTGATCAAGCCAAGAAAACCCCTAACCAGCCTAACATTTCTCTATTCTCAGAAAACGAAGCCGCCGATGCTCGTAAACTGAATTACATCGGTATCGATTCTCAGTACTTCAACGCCTCCATCTTGCCACACGAGGATTCTCCGGACTCGCTAACAGACCTGCGTCAGGCCCAAGCCTTCGCAATGGCCGATCCCGATAAGATCAATAGAGCTCAGTCTCAGGCAGCCAATACGTCATTTTGGTTCGACACTCTGGAACGAGAGATCCCTTCAGCCGGAAGCTTCACACAACGATACCAGGTTTTTTTAGGACCTAAGGACACAGAATTACTCGCCGCACACAACTTGGGGTTCGCCATCGAGTACGGTTGGTTTCCGCTAGTTGCCAAGCCTCTAGGTTGGATACTGCACATCTTTTATGCAGTCGTTGGAAACTATGGCGTCGCGATTATTATGCTGACAGTCGTTGTACGCGGTTGCATGTTTCCGCTTGGCAGAAAGGCCGCCATCAACGCTCAAAAAATGCAGGAACTGCAGCCAGAACTCAAACGCATCAACGACTTGCACAAAGATAACATGGAGAAACGGGCAAAGGCGATGCAGGAATTGTATTCCAAGCATAACTTCCGCCCCCTGGCTGGATGTCTCCCCATGTTTATTCAGTTGCCGATCTTCATCGGCCTTTACCGTTGCCTGAGTATCGACATTTCCTTGCGGCAAGCCGCTCTGATTCCCGGCATGTCCTGGTGCTCCAATCTGGCGGGCCCGGATCAACTTCTGGATTGGAGTGGGTGGATGCCCCAGTTTTTTGCCGGACGAGGTATCGGTTGGCTGGGCCCCTACTTCAACCTTCTGCCGATGGTAACTGTGGCCTTATTCTTGGTTCAGCAAAAAATGCTAATGCCAAAGGCCACCGACGAGCAAACTCGCATGACGCAGAATATGATGCAAATCATGACGGTATTCATGGGAGTGATGTTCTTTAAGGTTCCCAGTGGCTTGTGCATTTATTTCATCACTTCCAGCCTATGGTCGCTGGTCGAACGGAATCTTGTGAAACGACTCGTTCCACCAAATGTTGCCGCGAACGCTCTGCCGGCCTCCAGTGGTGAATCCAAACAACGGAGTAACGTCGCATCCGAAAAGAGCACCGAGGTCAACAAAGTCAAAACCGGGCCGGCCATCCTAAAAGAAGTCCGCCAATTACTTGACAAACCGGCCGTGAAATCTTCTACCCAGCGCAATACGCAAAAAGAACCCCGTAAAAAAAGGCGCTAACGCTTTCTGCGCTGCTATTCAAGCGTTCAGCAAGCAATCCAACTTGTGGTGTAAGCACGACACGCATCTAGCTCATTCGCTTGATTTTTCTGGCGAATTAAGAGTGCCAGTGGTGGATCTTATTTACGAGCGCCTAGCGGTTTGTGCAGCGATGGGTCCACCTCTATCCCTTGGATCCGTGAACTACAGCCCCTAGGCTTCACACTTTAGACTGCTGAGCCCATTGGAGCAAACTTCACGAAAGAGTAGTGTTTTTTCGCACATTTGCTCAATG
>JAGQOY010000065.1 GCA_020427005.1 Planctomycetales bacterium | reverse complement strand
GGGTTTTTAGTCTCTTTAGGTGGGCGTTAAGTGGCCTGTGATAACGCTGGTAGCCTGCAATTCAATTCATTGAGTATTTTTGATGCTGCTTCGCGTCCACTCTTTATGCAACTGGGCACGCCGACGCCATGAATACCGCTTCCGGCCATCCGTAAGCACCGCCATTGCTCCGTTCGGCGGTCAATTTCAGCAACATGATCCAGGTGTCCAACATGGTACTGTGGCATAGTACGCAAGTGACGCTTAATCGTCCGCATCACCGGTGCACACTTGATCTTCATCAGATCCCCCAGCTCCCATTCGGCTAGCTCTATCAATTGGTCTTCGGGCAAATGCATCAGCGTGCTTTGGCAGGCACCTCCGATGAAGACACGTACTAGCAGATGATCGTCGTTCGCCCGCCCCTCGTATTTCACGCTCGAGTAACTACAAGAAAGAATAAGTCGCTTTTCGACCAGCGGAACCACAAAGCCAAAGGAATCCAGCGGCACTCCAATTTGTTCGCGTCGATAACCAAGTGAGACAACGGCACAACTGGCATAGTTGACGCTACTGAGCTCGTCGGCAAGCCGTCTATCGAAGGACCTTACCAGGTTAGACGCACCATGGGCGGGAGTAGCCATGACCACACCATCCACGTCCATCCAGCCGTCAGTACGACCGGCGACACGAATTGACCAGCGACCATTGTCGAGTGGTTTCAGGGCTCGCACGCTTGACTGCAGATGAATCGCGTCTGCGGGTAGGTTTCTGGCAAGCTCTCCCACAATTTTGGTCATACCGCCTCGGAGTGTCATGAATTGGCTATACCTAGCACCACCGCTGGACTCAGTTACGCCTGTTTTTTTCTGCTTCAGCATGGCACGGATTAGGCTGCCATGCGTCTGTTCCATTTGTGGGAATCGAGGCATGGTGGCAGCTAGGCTCAGCAGCTTCGGGTCGGCAGTGTAGATGCCACCAATGAGCGGTTGAACCAATCGATCAAACATCTCTTGTCCAAATCTACGACACACGAACGACTCCATCGACTCATCGGCTGTACTGCGGCGTTTAGGTATGAAAACCTCGCTGGCGGCTCGCAGTTTTCCCCAACAACTCAAAATCCTTGAGGTAAGGAACGGCCATATCTGTGAAGGGGCCATAACAATGAAACCAGGAGGAATAGGACGCAGACGGCCTCGACTAAGCACGCACGCCTGCCGTCCTGAATTCCTAGGGCGAATCAATTCATCGGCAAGTCCCAATTCTTCGACGAGTTGGACGGCATCGGGCGTGGTTGTAATGAAGTTGTCTGCCGCGTGCTCTACCAGAAATCCGTCTTGCATCGTCGTCTCAATGACTCCGCCCACGCGTCTTGCCGGGTCGAATAGTTTTATTCCTAAAGATGGACAATTTCGATGTAGATAATAGGCCGCGGAAAGCCCACTAATGCCACCACCGATCACGGCGACGCTGGTCATAACAGTTGTCCTCCAAAACTCGGTTAACTTTCACGATAAATTGCGGGCGCTGCCGTCGCCTGTAGCGTGACGACATCCGGTGCGCCGCACTCGTACGGGTCTTCCGGGTCAAGACGCGGGGATAGTATCGAGGGCGACGGCTGATCTGATGGCCATAAATTGACCTTGGCTAACGTTTCCCACAGAGACCAGAGCCAGTGCGATACTAACGCGAAGTAGGGCAAGTGGGTGGCCGTCACCATTTGGTTGCACACAGATGGCAACCAGTCGTTCATGTGCACGCGATGGAATTGGTTGAGTGCAGCTAAAACGATTTCGCGTTGCTCTTCGCTGGTCGCCGTAGCCGCCATGGCGAGCAGCATGCCCGTGAACTCGAGTTGGCTCAGCAAGTGATCCGGGCGTTCGCCATTTGCTGGATTATGCTGCCAGCCGAAGGCGTTATAAAAGCCAGCCAGATCCCCCAGGATGGCACCTTTATCTCGGCGAATGTAGCTAGCCTGATTGAGCGGACAACATTGAGCACCCTCGAACAACCGCCAGTATTCGTCGCTCCACTCTTCATGCTCTAACAGAGCTGCCGCGCGATGAAGCTCTAAGAACAGGCTCTTCAAACTGGCCAGGTGCTTTCTCAACCCGTCGTCCAGCTCTGTCGATGGTTGGGGAGATATGCCAGCTGCGTCGATCAGCGGAAGAAAGCTTTCAGCCGGTGCGGTGAACCACGGGGGTATGTCTTGTCGCGCAATTGCCTGTGGCGAGCGCAACATTTCGGCAGTTACGGTAACCAAGTCGGCTTGAGCAGCGCACTTTTGTGACCAGGATGCGTGGGTAAGCGTCATTCTCAATAGCGCCTTGTGTTGTTTTCTGGTGGTCAGCTGAACTAACGGGACTAGGCCACATTTACTTTGCTAACTGCATCGGTATCCAGTTCGAAATTTGCTTCTTGCTACCTCGATTGCCATGATCTCCATCCCAGACCGCGAAAGCGACCAATTGCTGATCGGGGGCGGCGTTGAATCTGGCGATCAACGGATCTCTGTCGTTGATTGGCCGATCGAGCACCACATACCACTTGCCTTCGTGCCAAACTCCGCGAGCGCCACTGGGTGTTTCGGGGACGTGCGTGCTACTCCCAAAACCGTGTGCGGTCATTTCTTCAACTGGCTTCTTGCGGTTGTAGTCTGCCATAGGGTTCTTGGACATCGACGCCACCATGAACTGCTGTGCCTGAGGATTGTCCGTTGAACCAGTGCTCGAATGTTGCTCCGTCCCTTCCGCAAACCAGTACATATCGTAGTGCGCATTAGGGTAGATTTTCTTGAGCTCTTGGAAGCCTTCGTCCACATCCTTCTGCCAAACGGCTTTCCAGTACAACATGCGGACCGGTAAGTTGGGGCCGCCCATGGTATAGGGAGCTCCATCGACGAGAGGAAACTGAATGGCCACTGCATCGGTGAACTTGGCGTAGTCGACCAAGTCGGCTGGTTGCGGCTTGTCCCAACTGATTCGCCACGCGTAACGCTCATTGTCTCGAATTGCCTGCACCAGCAACTTTGAAACAGTCGCTTGCTCCAGAGCTGGTTGTGCCACCTGTTGTGCGGTCAGTGGGATTTCGACCGCAGCAATCTTTTCCCAGGTTAGATCGAGAGGATCGCTGAGGGCGGGGACTTTTTCGACCCGTGAAACGGACAAAGTCGGAGGGGGTTGTTCTGCTGGAGCGCTGGTTCCACTATCTGAGGATGTTTCAACAGTAGCTGCTGAAGGGATTTGAGCGGAATCTGTCGAGCCTGTTACGACCACCACAGGTCGCCGCGATACCAAGAATACGGCAGTGATCATCGTCATCAAGATAAGCACTGCAGCGCCGACCGCCCCGAGAAGAAGTCGATTGTCCTGTTGATCGCGGCTCATGGTAATTTTCCTTAACTTCTAAATTTGGCCTTGAAGCGGTACGGTACTAAATTTTCTCGTTTCGTATCACACCGCGTTATGCCGATAGGCTTCGTGTTGCTCATCAAAATGCTTGCGGAAGTAAGTCGGTTCGGTAAACGGTACACGCACGACTTCTTGGCCATCGACGTCCCAACCTACGGCTTCGTCACCCTGAACTTCATAACGTGTGATGATTCTCGGGCTAGCACCAAACAGCATAAGCGCACCGAGCAACTGTCGATCGTTCTTCAAATTGCGATACATCTCTTTAGCTTCTTCCACGCCTGGTCCAAACATCTGTTCTAGGAAAGGATCAGGAACATGGACTGGGGGAATATAGAATACGTTCGGTCCGGTCCCAAACTGGGGGTAGCAGGGCAGCGCGAGCTTGCGAATCTTGACGATATAGTCCAGAGGATTGTCTTCACGCGGTTCTTCCTGCGTTGAGAGGAAACCATGCAGACGGATCTTGCCTATGCAGGATTCAACACACAAGGCAACGTTGCCTTGCTCTACGCGGGGAAAGCAGCCGATGCACTTTTCGCTGGCCCGATTGATCACGTTGAAGAAAACCTTCTTGTAGGGGCAGGCCTCGACGCACGCTTGGTATCCACGGCAGCGTTCTTGGTCGACCAGTACGATGCCATCTTCTTCGCGTTTGTAGATTGCTTTGCGGGGACAAGCGGCCAAGCAAGCTGGATGGTCGCAGTGATTGCAAATGCGTGCGAGGTAGAACATCCAACCATTGTGGGTATCGCCCAAGTGCGCTCCCTGGTCGATCATTTCTGACAGGTCATCCTCGCCGAGGTTTGGAGCGCTGTAATCGCGTTCATTGGGCAAATGTCCAGCGGGCGGCTTGCCTTCACCATTCTTCTCGAAAATCGTAATGGAGTAGAGTTTCTTGCCCTGCCATTCGGCTTGACCACATTTCTGCATCAAGCGACTATCCCACTCATGCGGATAACCACCATAGGGTTTGGTTTCGACATTGTTCCAGAAGATGGTTTCTTGCCCTTTGCCACTGGTCCAACACGTTTTGCAAGCCACTGTGCACGTTTGACATTCAATGCACTTGTTGGTGTCGAATACGTAGGCTACCTGACGAGCCGGCTTCGGCCCGTCGTAGGGATACTCTTGTTCCCGATCAATTTGCCAGTTGAATCGCTTGACCATCATTCGTTCCTTGCGCCGAAGGTTTTGTAATTAACTTAAGTTGAGCGGCCCTACGTCAACTTGACGAATTTGGCAGCGATAAAATCTTTGAGGAGTTGATGCTCATAAGTTGGACGCATGCCAAGCTCAGCACCTCGCCATAAGCCTTTGCCACCGAGTCCACCGGGTTCGGCGCGAGTGATCCGTACCATCGCTTCCCGGGGGGCACCGGTTGGACAGTGGACGTCAGGCTCAAAGCCCTGCGTCATGACTTGAGTAAACTGACTCTTTATCTGCAGCGTGTCCGTCATGTGCGTCGGTTTAATGAAGCCGCGGGTACAACTCTGGTGGCTACCAGAGCGGAACATCGATCGATATTTCGTCTCTGGATTCTCTGCCATTCCTGTCTTGTTCGTCTTTGCTCCGGCGTACGTTCCGTAGGTGCTTCCGTGTGCATTGTGCCACATCCTAGTTACGCCTCGCGGAGTACCTGGGTAATATCTAGCCCGCGCCATTAGGCGGGCCATTTGGTAGCTTTCAGGATCTTTTTCCCATCCGTGAAACGGACGATCTTTTGGATCCGCATCGATCCATACGTAATCCCCGTCTTCAATTCCAAGTCCCTTTGCGTCGAGTGGGTGCATATCGACATACATGTCCATGACCATCGGCATTCGTGGGTCCTCGCGGTGCATATCCCCAAACGGCCCAAACCAAACGGCAATAATGTCGACGTCGGTTGGTGTGGTATGCGCTCCATGTCGAAATTTGGGGGTATGGAAGATAAACTCATATCCGTACTTTTTGAGCGGGTGTTGGGTCTTGAGGAGTTCATCGACGGTCAAGATCACGTTGCGCGCCTGCCGTGCATCGCCGGATACGTCGTTGCGAGGCATACCATAATCTTCGGGTGTCTTGGGGCGCAGGAGCGGATGCGGCTTGGCGACAATAACGTTGGGCTCGTAAAAGGTCGAGTCGATGGGCTCGCGGTGTAGTACCATGTTCTCGCCCGCGTCCATGAATTCAGGTTCATCTCGGTAGAGTTCCAGCCGCCCGGTGCGGGTATACCAAGGGCGACTTTCCACGGTTTGTTCGTAACCGACATACTTCGGGTAGGTTCGCGTTTGTAGAATGGCAGGGATCCCCTGAGCAGCCTTGGCTTCGAGGTCCTCGATTCTGTATCCGCGCAAATTGTTGGAATAGTCGAGAATGCGCTGCAGGTACGGGCGCGTAGTGCCTTGATTGATGAAGTGCCACATGTCGTCGAACCGACGATCGCCTGTAATCTCTCCCATCGCACCACACAGACCAGCAGCCACTTCGACATCGCTACGCGTATCGTGAATCCGCGGCATCGGTGTGGCTGGGAAAATGTACAAGAAGGGATTGCTAACGCTGATTGTCATGTCAGGATATTTGAGCTCGGCCCAACTATCTACAGGGAATACTACATCCGCGTACTCGCAACTGGCCGTCCACCACCACTCGTTTATCCCCACAAATTCGACGCGTTTTAGCGTATTGACCACTGTTTCATAATGTCCTTTAGCATTTCCAATCAGTGAATTGGAATTCGACACATGAATCGACTTGGTCGGGGTTGGCATATGCGACTGTCCAGTTAACACTCCCTTGCCATACCGCAGGATTGTGTCACCATGGTTGAAGTAGTGCACCGATTCGGCTTGGAAATACTTCTTGACCTTGGCCGACTGCGCTGGATCAAGCTGAGGCTCGAATGGGTCTTCGGTGTTGTATTGCACGGCACCACTAAAGAAAGCCACCCGATAGTTGCCCGAATAAGATCCCACGCTGCCGCCAAGAAAACCGACGTTTCGCGTCAGGGCTGCAAGTAGGAACACGTTGCGGTCTTTAAGATCGTTGTTAAAGAACTGGTTCGGGCCCATGCCCATCGCAAACGAGACTTTCTCAGGGTTCGCGGCAATCTGTCGTGCCAAGCCACGAATGGCATCGGCAGGAGCCCAAGTTAGCTTTTCGACTTGCTCAGGCGTGTATGAACCGTCAAGCATTTCGCGTGTCACATCGAACACTGTGCGACAGTCGACCGTCGTACCGTCAGCCAAGCGAACCCGCACGGTTCCTTCTAGTTGCGGCTGGACCCCGGAATCCCGGAAAAATTGCCCGACTTGATCACGCGTCATTACGGCTGGGGCTTGATTGGTACTATCCCAACATACGTAGTCACCCCACTGCTCTCGTTTCTCCTGGGACACTACCGCCACGCCTTGCAGATGTGGTGAGGGTATGTCTTCGCGAGTCTTGGCAATCATCAACCCGTTCGTCAACTGAGCACTCTGATAGTCAGGAAAAACTTCACGAGCTTGAAGCATTTTCCCCGTATCCATTCGAACAAGGAGTGGTAGATCGGTGTAACTATTTACGTAGTCGAGGTCGTAGAGCTTTTCGCTGACCACCACCTGTGCCATGCCAAGCGCCAAGGCGGGGGTCGTACCCGGTCGCACGATCAAAGCCTCGTCAGCCTTGTTCATGGTGGCAGAGTATTCGCAGGCAATAACAACGATTTTCGTCCCTTTCATACGTGCTTCGGTCAGCCAGTGCGAGTCGGGCATCTTGGTGCAAATCCAATTCATGCCCCAGACCAGCACCAATTTCGAATGCTCGACATTGCACAAGTCGAAGTCGACAGACTGCTGACCTGTAACCATAGGGTGTCCTGGAGGCAAATCCGTATGCCAGGTAAAGTTGTCCCAACCGCGGGCGCCCACCGCCTTGTCTGGTCCCAGATTGCGAATGTGAGCATCAAGCAACGCCATAGTATTCGCCATGCGGTACTGAGCCATGATGCGGGTAGCACCCAAGGCCATCATGCCTCCACGGAACTTCAGGGTCTGGGTTCCCGCACCTTGGGTGGCATCGACCATCAGCGGATCGTAGCCTTGGGCTAACAGATACTGCTTGCCTTGTTCGCCGGTGTACGTTGCGGCAATGTTTGCCATGGCTTGGGCGGAATACTTCAGTGCCTCATCCCAATTTACTGCGACCCAAGCGTCGCGGCCGCGTCGCAAATACTTGTCGGCATCGACGGCTCCCGTTTGGGGATCGCGTGGAAAACCATCTTCGACCCACTGCTTAAATCCCTTGCGCATCATCGGCCGCTTGCAGCGCCGGTCGCCATAGAACCGGCGGACCAGTGCAAGACCTTTTTGGCAAACACGCGGTTCCCAGCGCTGACTAGCTCGATTGCCTTGCAGGTCGGTCGCTTTAGAAAATCCGAAGGTGGGACTGATGCGGGTGACAACCCCGTTCTTGACATGGGCGTTCAATAGGCAGTTATGCGTGTCGTTGGGAGCGCATAGAAATGTGAAAGAAGAATCGGAATGGTACAGGTTGCGGTAGTGCTTTTCCCAGTCTCGGTTCGGGTAGCCTGACAACGGATTGTCCACCGTCAGGGGAACAATGTCTTGAGCAACTGCGCGCGCCCAATCTGCCGCCGCCACGGCCCCCCCCCCCGCCGCCAACAAGCTGGTCAGAAAACGTCGTCGCGTCGAACTTGGTGGGTTAGTCGTTGGGGTCGGTTCTTGACCTCGTGAACGTTCGTCAGTCATGGGGATATTCCTAACAACCACGAGAAACAAATTGGAAAACCTACTCTTCCGTATCTTGGTCAGCCTATAATACAGAATTGCTGTTCCGCAATTCGGTTATATCGGAGTTCGATGTTCACTGTCAAGCAATTGAAACCCTGTTTTGGTTAGAATGCCGGAGGAAGGACGATTTGCCGCACTCAGGGCGTCGAGCCTTGGACTCAAGGTCAATTCAGTTTTCCTGCGTTTTGCAGCATTTTTAAAAAAAGAGTAAACTTTCAGGTTTTCTTGATTTCTGCGCTACTTCCCTCGTCCGTGGAGTAAACAGTCCGTGATTCAACAGAAAACAACTCAGAACGCTATTTCAGCAATGAGCCGCTTAGCGGAACTGTACGGCGATCCACCAACGCTCGCCTCGTCCCGCGATATTGCCGAAAGCAGGAATTTGCCAGCTCCGCTGGTCGCGAAAATCCTGACGGAGCTTTCGCGCGGCGGGCTCGTCACTGGTTCGCCTGGACCTGGCGGAGGGTACCGACTAGCCAAAGCGCCACGAGAAATCACGCTCCGCGATGTCGTTCAACTCTTTGAACGCGATACCAGTTCAGCGTGCCCCTATGGGCCTGGATGGTGCGGTACTCATGAACCTTGCCCGCTACACCACTCTCTGCAAGCCATGCAGCAGATCTATCAAGACTATTTGAGCTACACGAATTTTGCCGTGTTCGTTGGCAAAAGGTCCTAAATCAGCAGTGTGCTCCAGACCACCTCATCGTTGCAATTCCATTTTCGCTTAGCAAGACTGCTTCGTATTGCCGATAATGGGCCGAAGTGTGCCTTGCCATAAAAGCGGAAATGTATACCGTGATATACATATTTGGAGCATGGTTTATGGCCCAAGCACAAGGAGTTGAGGACAATGAGTCTTCGATCGAAACCAGTTAACAATGGTGAACCACAGGCCTTTCCACGGATTATTCAGGGTGGCATGGGAGTCGCTGTGTCGAGCTGGAAACTTGCTCGCGCGGTGGCGGAAGGCGGCCAGCTCGGGGTTGTTTCGGGAACCGCACTCGACGCCGTGCTAATCCGTCGATTGGAACTCGGCGATCCGGATGGCAGTCTACGCCAAGCGTTTGACGAATTTCCTTTTCCCGAAATTGCAAATCGTGTATGGGGAAAGTATTACGTGGCTGGCGGCAAGCCTGCTGACGATCCATTTTCACCCATTATGGCGCTGTCGGAGAGCCCTAAGCGCGAACATGTCGAACGAGTTGTCTTGGCAAATTTCGCAGAAGTCTTTTTGGCCAAACGCGGGCATCAAGGCGCTATCGGTATCAATCTACTCGAGAAGATCCAGGCACCGACTTTGGCCAGCTTGTACGGTGCGATGCTGGCAGACGTGGACTACGTTTTAATGGGAGCTGGGATCCCGAAATCAATTCCTGGAGTTCTCGATCGGTTTGCCGATGGCGAGCCCGCTAGTTTACCTTTGTTTGTCGAAGGCGCTGAAGCTGGCGAAGTCCATTGTATTGAGTTTTCTCCGGAACTGTTCACCAGCGGCGAGGTCCCGTGGTTGCGCCGCCCAAGATTTCTGGCAATTGTCTCGTCGGCAACGCTGGCCACGATGCTGTCTCGCAAATCAAACGGTCAGGTCGATGGCTTCATTGTCGAAGGCCATAAAGCGGGCGGCCATAACGCGCCGCCGCGCGGTGGGGTTCAGCTGAACGCCCTCAGAGAACCCGTCTATGGACCACGCGACGAAGTGGACCTGGCAGCCTTCCGGAATCTAGGTTTACCGTTTTGGCTGGCTGGCTCGTACGGATCCGCAGAGCATTTGAAAGAGGCGCTGCAAGCTGGGGCTACAGGAATTCAAGTTGGTACCGCTTTCGCTTTCTGCGATGAGTCTGGGATTGATCCAGGGATAAAGCTGGAAGTGATTAGCATGTCGGTCCAAGGGAAAACTCGCGTGCACACGGATCCTCTGGCCTCACCGACGGGATTCCCATTTAAAGTGCTTGAGCTCAGCGGAACCATGTCTGAGCAGGAATTGGTTGAAGCGCGAACTCGTTGCTGCGACCTCGGCTACTTGCGCCAGCCCTACCAGCGTGCGGACGGTCGTATCGGTTGGCGCTGCCCCGGCGAACCGGTTGATCAATATGTGCGCAAAGGGGGCAACTTGGCTGATACCGAAGGTCGCAAGTGTATCTGCAATGGACTGATGGCGACTGTGGGCCTGGCTCAGTGCCATCAAGGACAACGCGAATTGCCAATTGTCACTTGTGGAAATGACGTGGCGAATATCTGGCGATTCCTGCCCAGCCAGTTGGCTACGAGCTACTCGGCTAAGGATGTGATCAATCACTTGCTGACTTGTCCCGCTGAGCGCGAGGAACCAGCTGCAGTGCAAGTTGGTTAAGTGTGTAGCGCATTTGTTGAAGCGCACTGGTCGAACCAAGTAGGCGACAACTGGCCCGACGGGCACCGCCTCACGAGCGTGACAAACCGTCGCACCGACCGAGAATCGTTGGCGACGCCTTGCATAACGACGAAATCAAGAGTATTTTCTCTGTTATTCCGGGTTTGGCGCAGTGTTCGTTAGTTGCACTGGGCCAGCAGATCGAACTCAGCAGAGGCTGCTATGTCAAGTGAATACGCGGCTGGGACAAAAGAGAAGGTATCAAACGCCGTTAATTGGCTCCCCACAGGTTTTGTCCTGGCGGCTGCGGCCCTCCTGGCGTTCTGGTTGATGTGGCTGTCGGCGTATGTGGTTCAACGCGCTTATGTCGCAGGCGATACGGCGGCCACCAGCGGTGGAAGGCTCGATTCTATTTGGTCGTGGTTATTGTTGGCCGGTTTGTTATGGGGTGTGCTGAATATCTTTTGGGCGATGCGGGCCTTACGGCTGTATCGAATTTCAAGTTACCGAGGGCATTGGCTCGTGGCAATCCTTTGCGGATTGGCGGTACTGGGAATTCAAGCAGTCATGGCCGCGCGAACTCTGACGCTCGATCCAATCATCTTGGACTACTCAAACAGTGATACGAAGGTGCAGGCTCTACCGGCCAGTGCGGCTATAAGTACGGTAGCGGGCGATCCCGCGTTGGGCCTGGCCGTGTTTGGCAAGGCGTGCATTACCTGCCACGGTCCAACCGGCGGAGGATTGCCGAACTTGGCTCCCAGTCTGGTCGGCAGCGAGTTCGTTGAGTCATCCGACAATAGCGCTGTTGCCAAGGTCATTCGACAAGGCCGCGGAATCGAAGACTCAAACAATAAGACAAAAAAAGTCATGCCGGCTCGCGGCGGCAATCCGTTCTTAACCGAAGCGGATATCTCGCACTTAGTCGCCTTCATTCGCAAAATTCAATCCCAGCCGGTCAGCTCGGGTGCGGCGAGCGATTCCATTCAACTGGCGAACTGGGTGGTCCCAAATCCTAAACGTCCTGCCAGCGATCTCGATTGGAAAATCGTATCGACGGAGCGCAACGCTGGGTTGCACCGCGCTGAACAGCTGGCCAATCGCCGCGTGGCGATGATGCGGTGGTTGACACTAGGCCTGACTACGGTTCATGCGTTGTTCTTTACGTGCGTTCTGATCGTCTCCAGTGGAGTGGTGCTGCCTCAGATGTTGTCGGGGCATTCGACACTGCATTTGCGAAGGGCGAGCATGGCTATTGCAGGTTGGATCATCGCCACGGTGAGTTGGGGATTGATTGCTTGGCTCTGTTTCTGGTGGAGTTAATCGATGACAAACATAACTGAGCCACCGCCGAATGACGGCGAAGCAGCAGCGGAATCGACCGGCGCACGGTATCAGTTCCCGCGCTGGGCCAACTACCTGTTCCCGACGTTGCTTTTGGTTGCGATCGGCGTATTTACTTATATCCCATTGCTCGGCACTTTGGCAATTTCACCTGATACACGCGCGGTCGGCTATCAACCCGCACAACCGGTTCCGTTTTCGCACGCACTGCATGCCGGCAAGCTGCAGCTCGATTGCCGCTACTGTCACTCGACGGTTGAATACGCAGCTTTCGCGGCCGTGCCACCCACGCAAACCTGCCTCAATTGTCATGCGGCGATCAAATCTGACAGTCCGAAGTTGGCATTGGTGAAGGAGGGCTTCGAAACTGGTAATCCGCTGCGTTGGATCAAAGTGCACGACGTCCCCGATTTCGTCTATTTCAATCACTCGGCGCATGTCAACAAAGGAGTGGCTTGCGAGTCGTGCCACGGTCGAATCGATCAGATGGAAGAGGTGTCTCAGGCCAAGTCGCTGTCGATGGCTTGGTGCTTGGAATGTCATCGCGCACCGGAGCAAAGTCTGCGACCACGGGAGTTTGTCACTGCGATGGGCTGGGACGCACAAACTGCAACAGGGAAAAGTCAAACGGAGTTGGGAGCCGAGCTGGCCCAAGACTATCACGTACAACCGCTGCACTTCATGACGAGTTGCTCAACATGTCATCGATGAAAAAGTCACTACAGAACAACTCCAAACTTCTACCGCAACTAGCTGCGTGTGAGACGCACTCACCACAGCCAGCGACTATCTCCGCGGCAGCTGTTCGCTATTGGCGCTCCGTCGAGCAGTTGGCCGACGACCAGCAAGCGACCGAGCAGCTAGCGAGCGAGTTCCCGATGTTAGCCGAAGCGATCGCTCGACATGATCGGCGCAGCTTCATGCGTCTGCTGGGAGCCAGCATGGCCCTGGCTGGTATCACGGCTACCGGTTGTCGACGTTGGCCCGTCGAAGAAATTCGTCCACACGCATCGCGTCCGGCTGGTTTCGCACCTGGAGTCGCTGAGCACTACGCAACCCTCTTTGAACTCAGTGGGGTCGCTCACAGCATTCTCGCGAAAAGCTACGATGGGCGACCGATCAAGATCGAAGGCAATCCCGATCACCCCAGCTGCTTGGGTTCGGCCAGCGGCTTGGCGCAAGCCAGCGTGCTTGATTTGTACGACCCCGATCGCAGTCGCGGAATCCGCTATCGACCAGCATCCCATACGGCGAGCAACGACAGCGATGTCCAGGCCCCAGTTGTTGGAGAGCAACCTGAAGTTGCATCGCCGAATCAGCAACAGCCTTCGCCCGCTGAGCCATCCTTGGCTGAGCAATCAATGATCGAGGCTTTTTGGCGTCCCGAATCGCCACCGATTTCTTGGGAGCGATTCGCAGCCTTGGCCGGCGACAACTTCCGTGGCCACCGCGCGCGGCAAGGCGATGGTCTGGCTGTTTTGCTCCAGCCCAGCAGCAGTCCGACCGAGCAGCGCCTGGTTCGAGACCTACAACAAACCTTACCCAAATCCAAATGGTTCTGTTATGAACCTCTCCATCGAGACAGTCAGTGGGCAGGCAGCCGCGCAGCGTTTGGCAAGGTGCTGAGACCACAATACGATCTGTCGCGTTCGAAATTCACTCTGTGTATCAGCGCAGATCCCCTCGGTCTGCAGCCCAACCATTTGCGTCATGCGCGCGATTGGGCGATCGGTAGAGATGCGGTGGCGGGCGGTCAAATGAATCGCTTAGTCTGCATCGAATCGAGTTGGTCAGTAACGGGTGCCGTAGCAGACTCGCGCATTGCGTTAAAGCCCTCACTCTGCGAACTGGCAGTACTGAGGCTGGCTACGCAACTGCAATTGACGGCGGAGACGGCAGATTCGGCAACCTCTGGTTTGGATGCAGCGGCGCAGCAGCAGATCGATGCGCTGGCCAGTGAATTGAAAAACTATGGCAGTGAGGCGTTGCTGATTGGCGGACCGAGCTTGAGCGCCGAGGCTCATCAATGGATCTGTGCGATCAACGCAGCGCTGGGCAATACGGGTGGATCATTACGCTACACCGAAGAGCCGCTGAGCGAGTTGGTAACTGACACCTATGGACAGTCGATTCGCCAATTAAGTCAGTTGTTGGAAGGTAATGTGATTCAGACGTTGGTAATCGTTGGTGGCAATCCGCTGTACGATGGTCCCGCCGATGCACCACTGAATCTTAACAATACTGCAAAACGCCCGCTCGTATCGATCCATTTGAGTTCTCACGACAATGAAACATCACAGGCTTGCACGTGGCACGTGCCGCTAGCTCATGGATTGGAGACTTGGGGCGATGGTCGCTCTTGGGACGGCACGTACACGCTTGGGCAGCCGCTGATAGAGCCACTGTTCGCTGGTAAGTCTCCAGTCGAAATACTAGCGCTCGTCGCGGGACAGGATCGCGTCAACGTGCGAACGGAAGTCCGCAAGACGTTCGATAGTCTTTTTTCTGGTGCGGACAATAAAGCCTGGGAACAAGCCATTCATGACGGCTTTCGAAGCGGCTCGAATTTTGAAAGCGTTACCGCCCTGCAACCGAAACTGCCCACAGCAGCAGCTACGTCGAGTGAGCAGCCAGCGCGAGACGCCGCACCCGCCAACTCGGCCGATGCGCTGGAAGTCCTCTTCATGGCTGATGCCAGTGTCTACGACGGGCGTTTCGCCAACAACGCGTGGCTGCAGGAGTTGCCCGATCCGATCAGCAAACTTACTTGGGACAACGCGGCTTTGCTCAGTCCAGCGGATGCGGAGCGTTGGCAGCTGAGACACGGGGAGGTTATCCGTTTGGAAGACTCAGTCGAAGTACCAGTCATGATCATGCCAGGCCAGGCTGTGGGCTGTATTTCTCTGCCGCTGGGATATGGGCGTCAACAGGCCGGGCGGGTCGGCAACAATGTTGGCCGTGATGTCTATCCGTTGCGTTTAGCAAGTCATGCCTATGTGCGCATGGGCGTCGCTTGGCAAACGACAGGAAAGACGGTTGTATTAGCATCGACGCAAGAACATCACGTGCTCCCCTCGATCGCTGATTCCGCTCTGACGGCTCGACTGGGTGAAAAGGGACAGGCCGGACTTCTGGTCCACGAAACAACTTTAGCTGATTACAACCACGATCATCACGCGGCTCATGGCATTGGGCATTTTCCTCATGCGGCTCCGCTGTACAACCAACCGAGCCAGTTTGACACGCCGCACCGCTGGGCGATGACTGTCGACTTGAATAAATGCATTGGCTGCAGCGGTTGCGTGCTAGCATGCCAAGCTGAAAACAACATTCCGGTCGTGGGACGAGACAATGTGCTTTCGAACCGCGAGATGCACTGGATCCGCATTGATCGCTACTTCAAAGGATCGGTCGATGACCCGGACATGGTGCACGTACCGGTCGCATGTGCACATTGCGAGAATGCTCCTTGCGAGCAAGTATGTCCCGTGGCAGCCACAGTGCATGATGCCGAAGGAACCAACACGATGGTTTACAACCGCTGCATAGGAACGCGCTATTGTGCCAACAATTGTCCCTACAAAGTGCGGCGGTTCAATTATTTTGACTATCATGCGACTGACCCTCGCGAGCCAGCCAAACCTTGGGTAGGCATCCCTGACACGCAACAGGCCAGCGACGTGTCGACTCTGAAAAAGATGGTCCACAATCCGGAAGTTACGGTGCGGATGCGCGGGGTGATGGAGAAATGCACCTACTGCATCCAGCGCATCGCGGCAGCCAGAATCGACGCCAAGAATGGGTACGCTTCAGGCGAGCGGTCAACGGACTTGGTGCAAGACGGTGAGCTGGTGACAGCTTGTCAAGCAACCTGTCCTACACAAGCCATTGTGTTTGGAGATCTAAATGATCCTAACTCGAAAATCTCCGCCAGTCGACGCGACGATCGGGCTTACGAGATGTTGGCTGAGTTAAATCTTGGTGCACGAACTACCTACCTGGCCAAAATCAGGAATAGACCATCATGAGTTCGATCAGTCTTTCATCCGACGAGACACCTCAGGAACTGTCGCGTTCCAGACAGGACACGAGTGACCCGCCTTCGCAGTGGGAGCAACAGGCCTACGATCCACGCGAGCGAGCTGCTTTGGTGTTAGGTGAACATGACTTTACCACCGTGACCGATAGCATCGCAGATATCGCGCTCGGTAAAACGCCGACGATGTGGTACGTGGCCATGTCTGTCTCGTTGTCGCTTCTATCACTGTTGGTGGTGACGATAGGTTATCTACTACTGACCGGCGTTGGCGTCTGGGGAAATAATAACACGGTGAGCTGGGGCTTCCCGATAATCAACTTCGTATTCTGGGTTGGTATTGGTCACGCCGGAACGTTGATTTCGGCCATCCTGTTTCTCTTGCGTCAGAATTGGCGGACGGGTATCAACCGCTTTGCCGAAGCGATGACGATTTTCGCAGTGTGTTGCGCGGGGATTTTCCCAGGATTGCACGTCGGTCGCGTCTGGCTGGCTTATTGGTTATTGCCGTACCCAAATGAACTTGCCATGTGGCCGCAGGCTCGTAGTCCGCTGTTGTGGGACGTGTTTGCCGTTGGTACCTATGCTACGGTATCGTTATTGTTTTGGTACATGGGAATGGTGCCTGATTTAGCAACACTCCGCGATCGAGCGACGAAGCGTTGGCAACAACTATTATATGGTGTGCTGGCACTGGGCTGGAACGGTTCGAGCCGCCACTGGATGCGTTTCGAAAAGGCTTATCTGTTGTTGGCCGCGCTGGCCACACCGCTAGTGTTAAGTGTTCATAGCGTAGTTTCGTTCGACTTTGCCACATCGCAACTTCCGGGGTGGCACACGACGATTTTTCCACCCTACTTTGTGGCGGGAGCTGTATTTGGTGGCTTCGCCATGGTGCTCACGCTTTCCATTCCATGTCGTGAGTGGTTCGGATTAAAGCACTTGATCACACATCGTCATATCGAGAACATGGCCAAAGTCATGTTGGCCACCGGTATGATCGTTTCCTACGCCTACTCGGTGGAGTTCTTTATGGCTTGGTACAGCCAGCAGCCCTACGAACAGTTCGTGTTTCTCAATCGACCATTCGGACCGTATGCTTGGGCGTTCTGGACGATGGTGACCTGTAATGTCATCGCTCCCCAAGCAATATGGTTCACGGCGGTGCGCAAGAATGTGTGGGCGATCTTCATCGTGGCCATGTTTGTTAACGTTGGCATGTGGTTCGAGCGTTTTGTCATTGTGGTGACTTCGTTGCATCGAGACTTTCTGCCATCGAGTTGGGCCATGTTTGCGCCGACGTGGGTTGATCTCGGCATGTTCCTTGGTAGCTTCGGGCTGTTTTTTACACTGTTTCTATTGTTCTGTCGCTTCTTGCCGATGGTCGCGATCGCTGAAGTCAAGACGGTTATGCCGCAAGCCCACGCGGATGATCATCCTGTGAAATTTGATTACCAGCCTTCTCCAGATACCCCCAAGGAGCTGCGCCGTGGCCACTGGTTCACATAAATATTGCCTGAGACAAAGGCCTCCATATGAGTAACTCACCTCCGCCATCACCAATGGATACTGGATCGATAACTTACGCCGATTACGAAGTGATTGGTACGGGTAGCCCGTACGCGCTGGTGGCGGAATTTGACAGCGTTGCCGAGGTGATGCGGGCCGCTGAAAAAGTTAGGGATGCTGGGTACCTGCTATGGGACGTCCATAGCCCTATTCCCATTCACCACATCAATCATGCGATGGGAATGCGCCCCACGATTCTGCCGTGGATTACACTCGCTCATGGTCTGGCTGGTTTGTTGTTTGGGCTGGTGCTCACATGGTGGATGAATGCGACGACAGTGCCTGGGCTTTCGGCAAGCGTACAAGGCTATCAGTTTCTGATCAGTGGCAAACCGATGTATAGCCTGCCTGCCAATATCCCAATCATCTTCGAGACTACGGTACTGTTCGCGGCGTTTGGGACGATCCTGGGGCTGCTGGGGCTCAATAAATTGCCGATGCTCTACAACCCTCTGTCACGCAGTCGGCGGATGCTGCGCTCGACAGTGGATCGATTCTTAGTCGTGATCGAAGCCGAAGACAAGAACTTTGAACTCCCTGGCACGGCGCGCCTTCTGCAATCGCTCCAACCTCGAGCTGTAGAACTGATTAACGAGGAACGATAATTCATGTCAACTTACCAAGAAGAGCGTATCCCATTTCCTTCGCCGTGGCGCTTGGTTAAAGAACTGCGGCTTCGTCGCCCACCGTGGTGGCTGGTAGCACTGCTGCTTCTGGTCGTGATTGGGACTTGGATACCACTTACCTTAATCTACCAGGCACGACAACAAACTTCGCGATTACCGCGCATTCACTTCTTTCATGACATGGACCACCAACCCAAATTTGGTCCGCAAGCTGCGCATCCTTGGTATGTCGATGGCCGGTCCATGCGTCAACCGATCGAGGGCACCATTGCTCGCGGAATGTTGGAGCACGACCAGGAGTATTTGCTGGGCTATGTCACGCTAGATGGAACCCGAGCCTCGTCGCCGACTCGATTTGTTGCTACCTTGCCTGAACGGTTGTCCGCAGATAGCAATTTGTTGAACAGAGGCCGCGAGCGATTTGGTATTTATTGTGCGCCCTGTCATGGAGTGGAAGGCGCAGGGAACGGTCCAATAAATCAAGCAGCTATGGCCTTGAAAGAAGGCAAATGGGTAGCAGCCACCAACTTGATGACACAAATGATTCGCGAACGGACGGACGGGCAATTATTTCAAGCCATCTCGGATGGTGTCCGCAGCATGCCCAGTTATCGTTCGCAGATTTCGGTGCGCGACCGCTGGGCCATCGTAGCCTTTGTGCGCGAACTGCAGCAAACACTCCCCGTGGCTGCAGAGCCGCAAGAGGCTTCCAGCACTGCGTCGGCAAGTGCATCCACTACTCCAGCCACAGTTCCCTGAGAGCCAGTCATGAGCGAGCACGAGCATTCACAGCGACCAATCGAAATTCGTCTGAAATCACCCGGCTATCTTTCGTTTTCACGCCGGGTCATTTTGGGTGTTTTGGGTACTGCACTGGCAGGTGGCGTTGGAGCGGTGCTAAGCGCGCTGCTTTACACGGATGGTATGCGGCGACTGATGCTGGCCTATCTCGTTGCCGTCGCTTTTGTGCTCAGCATTTCCCTGGGGTCGCTATTCTTCATTCTGATTCAGCACTTAACACGAGCGGGTTGGGCCGTGTTGATTCGCCGTCCAGCAGAAGTATTTGCGTTGAATGTCATCACAGTAGGCTTGCTGGCCATGCCTATCGTCGTATTTGCCTTCAGTGGTACGGCTTCGATCTACCCTTGGGCACGGGGTTTACAAGGCGATGCGGCGGTTGTCGAGCAGTCGACGGAACATACACGGCTACAGCCAAATCCAACCGTTCGAATGGTGTCAACTCAGATTGATTCAAGTAGCGGTGCCGACAAAGAAAGCGAACGAGCGCGATCGCACGGCGAAGGCTCTTTAGGTGCTGAACAACCGCACTCGGGCAATGATGCCAAGGAAGACCTGCAATCACATCTTTACGCACATCAAACTTTCGACGAGCTTACAGCCTCTAAAACGCCTTGGTTAAATCCGACTTTCTTCAGCCTACGTTTGATTCTGTATTTTGGCATTTGGAGCGGCATGTCCTGGTTCTACTTCAGCGCTTCGCGGAATCAAGACGAAGTCGGCGGTAGCGAAGATACACTGCGTATGGAGCGTCGTTCACCGCCGTTGGCATTGGTGTTTGCGCTGACGCTTACCTTTGCTGCTTTTGATCTGCTGATGTCACTCAATCCACATTGGTATAGCACGATCTTTGGAGTGTACTACTTTGCCGGCTGCGCCGTTGGTGGTTTTGCGACCAGCTTGCTGGTGTGGCTGGTACTGTCACGGATCGGGAAGATGCCCGCCAAGCTATCTGAGGCGCACTTTCGTGACCTTGGGCGGTTGCTGTTCGCGTTCATCTTCTTTTGGGGCTACATTGCCTTTAGTCAATACATGCTGCTGTGGTACGCCAACATTCCCGAAACCACGGGTTGGTGGGCCGTGCGTGGTGCCTCGCTGGCCGATGGCTATCGCAGTTCATGGGGCTATGTACTCGTGCTCTTGCTGCTGGGGCACTTCATCGTCCCGTTCTTGGGAATCATGTCGCGGCATGTCAAAGACAATCAGCGAGCCATGATCGGCTGGACGATTTTTATCTTGGCGATGCACTATGTCGATTTGTACTGGTTGGTTATGCCCGAGTTCCGACCATGGATCGCTTTTGGTTTACCCGAGATTGGCAGCCTCATGCTGGTCGGTGGCCTTTATCTTATCGGTGCAACCTACATCGCTACCCAGACCGCGCTCGTCCCAGTTGGTGACCCACGTATCGCTCCTTCGGCAGCGTTGAAGGACATGTACTAACGCACTGCCGGCCAGCTCCCTTCGTCTACGATCAATCAGGAGAATTCCCATGTCAGCTCGCGGTATGTGCATAATGATGAATGGGCGTCGATCTTTGTATCGGATAGCTCGTCTGGCTATTGTTGCAGCTACTTGTGTCACGACTTATATCGGAGCTAGTCGACTAGAGGCTCAATCGACTCAAGCGACGGCTAGATCCGTGTACGCAAAGAATCTAGACAGCGACACAGTTGCCAGTGATTTACCAGCTACTGTTTCGCAGCTATGGGGGATTTCAGGCGAGTTATGGAGTCCTACCTCCAGGCTACCCGACTTCAGTTATGCTGGTTATCGACGCGGAGAAGTGGCACTTCCGACGGATCTCGATTTAGCTAATCGTCCTTCTCGATCAGTCAAGGAGTTTGGCGCGGTGGGGGATGGCGTAGCCGATGACACACATGCTTTTACGACCGCGCTCCGTGACTCTCCAGGCCGAGTCGTAGAGGTACCGCCAGGTGAGTATTTGATCACCAAGCCGCTGAGTATCGACCAGTCGAGGACCGTACTGCTTGGTCACGGCGCGACCCAGAGTCGCTTGCGATTTACCATACCGCTAAATGACATTGAACCCAATTGGGGCGCTACCACAAGCGGTCAACGCACTAGCAATTACTCATGGTCCGGCGGCTTCGTCACTCTCAAGGGACAGCTCGACAGTCGCCCGCTGTGCCAAGTCACGTACCCATCACAGCGTGGAAACAGCACGCTGGCGGTCTCGAGTCTGGAATTTTTGCGCGTTGGAGACTATGTTCGCCTGCACATGAGTGACGAGCCCTCCCAGTCACTGGCACGTTTCTTGTATCAAGAGGACCCGGGGCCGATAGAGAACCTTCACGCTCGCGCAAGTGCCACTTGGGCGGCCGCGATCGTCTCTCTCAATAATGACACGCAAACGATAACCCTGGATCGTCCTTTGACCACGGATGTCAGGCTCGAGTGGCAGCCAATGCTCTACCAAGCGGCCAGCTCCGTTGAGGAGTCGGGTATTCAAGGGCTGTCGTTTTACTTTCCGAATGAACCCTATGCCGGTCATTTTACCGAGCTAGGATTCAATGCGATCGCCCTAACCGGTGTCCGAAACTGCTGGATACGCGATATTGTGATTCATAATTGCGACAGCGGGATTTTCGTCAGCGGCAGCCAGAATACTTTGCAGGACATCGCGTTCACCTCCGAGCGACTCGAGGAACGATCCAGGCAAGCCACCGGTCACCACGGAATTACGCTTAGAGGCCAAGATAATTTACTAGCCGACTTCGCATTTCAAACTCGATTTATGCACGATATCACGGTATCTCGCGGCTCGTCAGGTAATGTTACCATGCGAGGTCGGGGGGTAGATTTATGTTTTGATCATCATCGATACGCGCCTCATTCCAACCTGTTTACCGACATCGATCTTGGGCTCGGCTCCCGCATGTTTCAATCGGGGGGTGGCTCTGCTTTGGGAAAGCATAGTGCTGCCTGGACGACCTTTTGGGGAATACGCTCACGACAAAATGTATCCTGGCCGAATGGATGGTCTCCCGATCAAATCAATCTTGTTGGTATCCAAACTGAAGCTTCAGCGATTCTCGAAAGAGCGGGTCGATGGTTGGAACCAATCAAACCAGCCATACTAAAACCAACGAATCTATATGAAGCTCAGCTTCATCGTCGGTTGTTAGTGACGAAATGAAGTGTGGGGCACCGAATTACTCCACTCGCCTAGACCTAGGGAACGCAGCCATGGCAGTACAAATTAACGCAAAGCCACTAGCCAGCTTTGATCGACCACTCGATATGTTGGTCGATTGCCATCGTCGGGTGGAACATTTTTTAGATGTATTGATTCGAGTCGAGGCGCTTTACCGCGGCAAATCGTTAGACGCGCAAGCCATACTGGCTTTCAATGCAGCTCAATTATATTTTCATACTTCAGCTCTTAAACATACCGCGGACGAAGAGGAGTCTCTGTTTCCACGCCTGAAGACGCAACTTCCTGCCGGTGATGCTACGCTGGAGACTATCCAAAAACTGGAAGCTGATCACCAGTTCGCTGCCGAGCTTCACTTGCGCGTCGACCGCTTTATAGAATCCTGGTGTGCTACACCCACAGCGCGGCCCCCAGCCGATCGAGCTGAGCAGTTCAGTATGGACCTGCGGAGACTCAAGCAACATTACGATGAACACATACGCTTGGAAGAGCAGTCTGTTTTTCCAGAGGCCGCCCGCAATTTGTCCAGCGAATTGATCGCGGAGATCGGCAGTGAGATGCGTGAGCGTCGTCAGAGTTGAAAGGAGGATATTAGGGAGAATTTACTTGAGAGGCGATGTTTTGTTGAAACTACTGCTGATTGTTCTGCTTGCTCTGGCAACTATGCAGATGGACTTTCCTTAGCGCGAATAGCATTAAAAAGCGTTCGGGAAGAATTCCAGCGCCTTCTTTTGGTGCAGAGCTAATGCGTTGCCTGGTCTGTGACATGGTTGGTCGTGATATATGTCCCTTTCTGACGTGTTTGGGTTCCATGCCCCTCCACCCGCACCGAATGCGTACGAGGCTGCCGAGTTGATTTTTTGCGAATGCAGCATTAAGCGGCTACCCACCGATCTGGTACATGGCTCTCTGCGGCGGTTGGAGGTGTGATTGGGGAGAGCCGTGGGCGAAGTACTTGGCGGACAGGCATGCATCAAAAAGCGAGTGCAGGTTCTCGTCCGTTCGAGCGGCCGCACGCAGGGGCTCGCGAAGATCCCACTCTTGTTGACTAAATAGACAATTGCGAAGCTTGCCGTCTGCCGTTAATCGCAAGCGATCACAGCCGCCACAAAAGGGCTCGGTCACCGTACTGATGAAGCCAAACAATTGCCCATCGCCCGTAACATAGTCAGCGGATGGCTGAGATGAATCAGTTGTATCCACTTGAAGCAAGGTCCCGAATTCAGATTCGAGCCTTTCTCGTAGCTCAGTCCCAGATACCATCCGTTGCTCAGACCAGGCACGCTCGGCATCCAACGGCATGAACTCGATGAAACGCAGGGGGATTTTCAAGTCGGCGGCAAAACGGGCAAGTTCGAGCACTTCCGCTAGATTGATGTCGCGAAGTATCAGGGTATTGAGCTTGACCGACAATTCCTGGTACCGTGTAGCAGCAGCAATTCCGGCCATGACCCGCTCTAGTCCATCGCGTCGGGCAAGCACTTTGAAAGTTGAGGACTGCAGTGTGTCGAGACTGACGTTGATGCGGCGCAAGCCTGCCGCGACCAGCTTTTCTACCTGCTCTTCCAGCAAGATGCCGTTGGTGGTGATCGCCAAATCATCGACCCCATCGATCGAACTTACCATGGCAATCAGGCGATCGAGTTGCCGCCGCAGCAGCGGTTCACCACCGGTCACCCGAATCTTGCGGATGCCTCTCGGAACAAGCAATCGCACGACCTGAGAAATTTCCTCGAATGTTAGCAATTCGGCTGTAGGATGAAACGTAATTGGCGTGTCCGGCATACAGTACTGGCAACGCAAATTGCATTTGTCTGTCACGCTGACTCGTAGTGAGGTGTGGACGCGGCCGAAACGATCCACGAACGGCTGGCCGTGTGTTTTGTCGTCTGAAACCGGTTCGACCTGGGGTGTCATGAGTGCGACCTGCGTTCTGGGAGCGATTCCGAGCTCAGTTCACCACTCACATGAGACTGGGCCAAATCAGACTGGGCCATAGCGGATTGGGCACTGGCCGCATCAAGCGGGACGTGATCGCAATTGCACGAACCAGTCGAAGGATGGATCCACTCAGGGCCGTTTTGTACGTAGTGTTCTTGTTTCCAAATGGGGACTTCGTGCTTCACCATGTCGATCAGCCACTGGCCAGCTTCGAAGGCTTCCCGACGATGAGGCGTGCTGACCGCGATGGCAACGCTCGGTTCCTTTGGATCAACTCTTCCCTCTCGATGAACAATCGAGACCTTGCACACGGGCCAACGGCGACACGCTTCGATAGCTAGCTCTCTGAGCTTTGCCTCCGCCATGGGGCGATAAGCTTCGTAAATGAGGTGAGACGTTTCTAGCGATTGCGGTTGCTCGTCAGATTGCGATTCGCTATCCGCTGACCGCACTGTCCAGCGTCTGGTCGTCCCCAAGAAGAGCACGCTAGCTCCCGAGGACTCGTCGGAGACAGAATCTAAAACCGTGGAGACGTTTATCGGCGACTCGGTTATTTCGAGCATCTGAATCATAGCTATTAGCCTCCGCTGACCGGGGGAATAAACGCAATCGTACACGGGTTCTCAATTGCAGTCGTGAGCTCGCTGAATTTTTCATCCACTGCCCAGCGACCGCAGTGCATCCAACGACTCAGCCCAGGGTAGCGGCCTTGCAGTTGCTTGGACAGATCGCCTAGGGACACTCCAGCCCGTACGCTGACCTGCAGTCGATGCAAACCAACCGTCTCGGCGGCTGCAGCAAAGAATAGGACTTCGACCTCGATCTCTGAGTCTACATTGTGACTCATCATGCAAACTTTCTAGCAAGGAGTCTAGGGTTGGAGAGGAACGATTGGCCCGGTGGAATTCAGCAGGTCGAAGATAGTTACCCTCCGGAAGGCATCTTCACAAGTCGCATAGGCTCGATCAAGTTCCGCGTGAAGCGGACATAGCGACGTGTGAGACTCCAAGTTGAGGGGACACCGACAGATTCTGGTGAGTGGTTCGACAGCGTTGACAACGTCCAAGATGGTGACCAGGTCAGCCTCTCTCCGTAGAGCGTACCCGCCCTGGTTACCACAGCGGGATTCGACTAGCCCCGCAGCGACCAGTCGTTGCATAACGCGATACAGGTAGCGGCGAGGTATCTTCGTAGCCGTTGCCAATTCAGTCGCTGGCCACGACACTGTGCCGCAGGCTTGTTGACCGGCCAAGCACGTAACTGCGCGCAAAGCGTATTCGGTGGTCAATGACAGCATGGCATCGTCTCGACTTTTTGATATATCCATCGAATTCGGCTGAATCTGCACCTTGACGTGCACAATTGAAAGTATACCTTGAGGTGCAGATAATACAACTTCCGCTGCGGCGTGCGGCGACATTTAATGAATGAAGGAAATTATTCCATGAAACGCCTCTGGATCGGCTTTGCAGCCGTGATGACTCTCTCCTTCCTGGTCCTGGGCTGGATCGGGACGCGCATCTTTCAGGAGATGCCGCCCATACCAGACAAGTTTGTAACCACGACCGGCGCTACCCTGATAGACGCTGGTGAAGTTGGCGAAGGCCAGAACGTTTGGCAGTCGCTGGGTGGAATGCAGGTCGGCTCCATTTGGGGCCACGGGAGCTACGTGGCCCCGGACTGGACGGCTGATTGGCTGCACCGTGAGGCCGTGTTCATCCTCGACAAGTGGGCGGGCGCCGAATTCAGCAAGCCGTTCGCAGACCTCGACTCCGAACGACAAGCTCAACTAAGTGGTCGCTTGTCGGATCTGATGCGAAACAACACGTTTGAAGAATCAACGGGTGTCGTGACCATCGATCCCATTCGGGCAGAAGCCTTTGAGTCTAACGTTGACCATTATCGGACCGTCTTTTTAGATGGAAACGCTGACTACGCGATTCAAGCCGGAGCCATTTCGAGCGAAGACCGGCTGCGCAAGTTCTCCTCGTTCGTATTTTGGACATCTTGGGCCGCCTCGACAACGCGGCCAGGCGATATCGCCAGCTACACAAACAATTGGCCACACGAACCGTTGGTGGGCAATCGCCCGACAGGTGATAACATTGTCTGGACCGGTGTTAGCGTGATCATGTTGCTGGCCGGGATTGCGGGCATGGCTTGGTGGTATGCTGCGCGTCGTGAAGAAGAAGAGCCCCAAGCCACCACGGTATATGATCCCCTTTCGCGTTGGAAGGCCACGCCATCGCAGAAGGCGACGATCAAGTACTTCTGGGTTGTGGCGGCACTCATTTTCGCACAGATGAGCCTGGGGATTGTTACGGCTCACTACGGTGTCGAAGGTGATGGTTTCTACGGTTTTCCGTTAGCAGAATATCTGCCCTACAGCGTGGCGCGGACTTGGCACGTGCAAATCGGATTGTTCTGGATTGCAACAGCCTGGTTAGCGGCTGGTCTCTTCATCGGGCCGCTGGTCAGCAATTGCGAACCGAAGTTTCAGCGGTTTGGCGTTAACGTCTTGTTTGTGGCTCTACTGCTGGTTGTGGTGGGGTCACTTACTGGCGAATGGTTAAGTATCAAGAACTACATGAGCGATACCGTTTCGTTCTACTTGGGACATCAAGGTTACGAGTACGTCGAACTCGGCAGAGTATGGCAACTTGCTCTGATGGTCGGCTTGCTGTTGTGGTTGGTGCTCATGTTGCGCGTCCTGTGGCCTGCTTTGAAAAAGAGCCGCGATCATGTTCAAACTTTGTCGGAGGCCAACTCGCAGCGTCACCTCGTTACGCTACTCGCAGTTGCGACCGGTGCGATAGCGTTGTTCTATGGAGCGGGCTTGACCTGGGGGCAGCACTCGCACTTGTCGATGGTGGAATATTGGCGTTGGTGGGTGGTTCACTTGTGGGTCGAAGGCTTCTTCGAAGTCTTCGCCACGACAGTCATCGCGTTCGTGTTCATGCGATTGGGATTGGTCCGCCCAGGGCTGGCCGCGGCCGCAGCGCTGCTTTCAGCCACGATTTTCTTGGCCGGTGGGATCATTGGAACGTGCCATCACCTCTACTTTTCGGGCACCCCTACAGTAGCCCTGGCCTGGGGTAGTGTCTTTAGTGCACTCGAAGTTGTACCGCTGACGTTGATTGGCTTCGATGCCACGGAAGACTTGCGCCGCAGTCGCTCCTCTCCTTGGGTGCAACGCTACAATTGGCCGATCTATTTCTTCGTGGCGGTAGCCTTCTGGAATATGTTTGGGGCTGGCTTGTTTGGCTTCATGATCAACCCGCCGATCGCTCTGTACTACATGCAAGGACTCAATACGACTCCACTCCACGGTCACGCAGCTCTGTTTGGGGTCTACGGCATGCTGGGGATAGGACTGATGCTACTTTGCTTGCGCGTCTTGATTCCTGGCCGCCCTTGGAAAGACGGCATGTTAAAGCTCGGTTTTTGGGGAATGAACATTGGGCTGATGGGGATGTGTTTACTCAGCCTTCTACCGGTCGGATTGTTACAAACTAAGGCTTCGGTTGAGAGTGGCTATTGGTTCGCCCGTAGTAGCGAATTCATGCAATCGGATCTGATGCAATGGTTGCGTTGGATGCGAGTTCCCGGCGATACCATCTTCTTCTTCGGTGCCGTCGCCTTAGTGTGGTTCGTGTTTGGTCTGTGGACCGGCCACTCATTCTCCAAACTAGACGATGGATTCAATCCGCCCAACACGGAAGACGAACAGGATTCATTGAGCCAATCGCAAAAAAGCGAACAGGAGTTTGCGTCCGTGTAGGCGGTTTATCCGCACCGGTCAATTACGGTGGTCCAAATCCTAACGCTCAACAAATTGACTTTTCAGGAGAACAACATGCAAACACTAGATGCTAAGACAACCGTCGGCAACTTTGTCCGTGATAACCCGGATCGGGCGCGCGTTTTCGAGTCGCTCAGGATCGATTATTGCTGCGGCGGAAAAGTGTCACTCGACCAGGCATGCAAAAAGCGAGGCCTAGACGTTACTGCGGTTCTGCAGCGACTTGAACAATGCGATCAGTCAGGTCGCTCAGAGTCGCTGATCGACGCAGATTCCATGACGCTCACGGAGTTGGCAGACCACATCGAAGCGACCCACCATGCCTATCTAAAAGAGGAACTACCTCGACTTGATTCCATGACGGAGAAAGTTGCCAGAGTCCACGGGGAGCATGAACCGCGCTTGGCTCAGACACGCCAAGCTTTCTTGGCGCTTAAAGCCGAGCTGGAACCGCACATGATGAAGGAGGAGCGGATTCTCTTTCCAATCATTCGACAACTGGAGCAGGCGGACGGACCGCTGCAGTTTCACTGCGGAAGCGTGGCGAATCCTATTCGACAAATGGAACACGAACACGATCAGGCGGGGAATGCACTGGCAATTCTCAGCGAATCAACCGACCGCTACACGCCACCGGATTGGGCCTGCAACACCTATCGAGCCATGCTCGATTCGTTAGCCCGACTCGAAAGTGACATGCATCAGCACGTTCATAAAGAAAACAACGTGCTATTCCCCAAAGCCATCCGAATGGAAGCCCAAGGGTAGACTTGCATGTCCACGGTACGAAGAATCATGCCACGATTAACCAGTCCGCGAAAAATCTGAATGGGAGGCTTGAACCATGGCGGTCGGATACAGGTGCGAGCCAGCGGCATCATCGATGGGCCGGACTTCAGAAGTCTCGGGTTTCCGTCGACCGCTGTACTGGATCGGAGCGGGTTTCTTCTTTTTGCTGGCAATGCTCGGTGTGGTAGTGCCCGGCGTACCTACGACTCCGTTTTTGTTGCTCATGTGCTACTTCTTAATTCGCGTTTCACCTGCACTGCATTCAAGGGCGTTGCGTTGGCCTGTGGTGGGCGAGCCGTTGCGGGTCTGGCACCAACAACGAGGCGTTCGAGTGCATGTAAAATGCCTGGCCATTGCAATGGTCGCGATCTTCGTTGGCGCAACGTTGGTATTGTCAGCCCTCGCAGCGTTTGCCAAGGTAGTTGTCGCCTCGGCGGCCGTGTACGGAGTCTACGTGGTGGTACGTTTGCCGACAGCAACCGGACTACAGGACTGAGTGAGTTCAAACCTCCAAGCGGATAGAAGGTAAAAATGGCATATAGAAAAACCACTTGGGACCCAACTACGGAACTCCAAGAACCGAACCAAATCTTGGCTCAAGACGAATTGCGCCGCCGATGTCCCGTGGCATACAGCGAGCAATTGGGGTGGTCGTTGTTTGCCCATGCGGATGTGATGCGTGTCCTCGAGGACCATGAACGCTTTAGCAACGCAGTCTCCAGTCACCTCTCGGTCCCAAATGGAATGGACCCGCCAGAACATACGCCATATCGGCAAATGATCGAAAAGTATTTCTGGCCGGAGAGAGTGCAAGCCTTCCAGCCGCTCGTTGAGCAAATAGCAGATGAGTTGATTGCGCCGGCTGTCACCGGTGTTTCACTTGAAGTCATGAGCCAGCTTGCCAGAAGATTTGCCAGTCGTGTGCAATGTGCGTTTCTGGGCTGGTCGTTTGACCTGGAGCAAACCTTAATCGACTGGACGTTGGAAAACAGCCGCGCTAGTCGCGATGGCGACCGTGAGCAACTTTCGAAGCTTGCCGCACGGTTCGAAGCAATCGTCGACCGACAACTCGACTCGCGGGCTCGAGACGTCCAAGGCTCGACATTGACGGCAAGCGACGTCACGCGTGAATTGATGCGGGAGCAAGTTCATGATCGCTCGCTAAGCTACGAAGAAATATCGAGTATCCTGCGCAATTGGACGGTAGGAGAAATCGGAACCATTTCCGCCTCCATTGGCATTGTGATGCACCATCTAGCGGTTCAGCCAATTGATCAGCAACAACTACGCGACCAGCCAAACCTCGTTGCTGGAGCCATCGACGAAATCCTCCGCGTGCACAATCCGCTGTTTTCCAATCGACGCGTGGCTCGCTGCCCGGTCGAACTAGCCGGGCAACAATTGGCTGCAGGTGAAAAAATCACTCTCCATTGGGTTGCCGCCAACCGCGACGAGGCCGTGTTCGAGAGCCCTGGCGAGGTCCAACTGGAGCGCACGCCGACGCATAATCTGCTTTACGGTGCGGGAGTGCATGCCTGTCCGGGGGCACTTTTGGCTCGGATGGAACTGACCGTGTTCCTGAACTGCCTCCTGCGCTCTACAGCTGGCTTCGAATTATCGAACGAATTGCCCCTCGTGTTCGCTGAGATGCCGGAGTCAGGCTTTAGTGAGCTGTGGGTCACTTTGCGCAACTAAGCCAGGGCCGATAACGGTCGACGGCTAACAACCGAATTGCTATAACTTTAGGTGTTCAAGTGAGTTAAAGGCGGAGTCGAAGGTATGTACCACCAAAGTGAGCTGGGCGAATTCTCAGATTTGTTGCCGTGCGATATGAATGGCAACATCCCAGAGAACGGCGACGATTGGCGTGAGATGGCGTGGGGATTGGAGCGACTGGATAGTTGCGACAGCGATTTAATCGAACTGTTGGACGACATCTGGTGGCCACAGCTTGTTAAGCTCTCGGAGAGCATTCGAGCCAAAGTCAATGAAATTCGGCAATAGCCTCGACCCTACCACCGAGTTGCCTAGGTTTTAGAAGCAGAGTTTGGGAGCGACAATGTCGGAACAAGAAGTTAAGCGATCCAAGGTCGAGTTTATCAAAGAGGAGAGTGTCGGCTTGCGAGGCAAGATCCTTACCGAGCTTGCCGAGACCTCGACCGGTGAGGTTTCGGGCGAAACGGAGCGGCTGCTCAAGTTTCACGGGACCTACCACCAAGACGATCGCGACTTGCGGAAGGAACGCAAAAAGCAGGGGCTGGAAATTGCGTATTCGTTCATGGTTCGCAATCGCATCCCTGGTGGCAAAATTACCGCGGGACAGTTCTTGGGTGAACTTCAGATCGCTGACGAGTTGGGAAATCAAACGCTTCGCCTTACGACGCGGCAAAGCATTCAGCTCCATGGTGTGGTCAAGGAGAATCTCTGGCCCACGATCAACCGCATCAATCAAATCCACCTGTCGACCCAGTCAGCCTGCGGTGACGTGGCTCGTAACGTTTGCTGCTGCCCAGCCCCCATTCGATTCGATTCTCGCCGTGACCAACTGCAAGCGTGGGCCGATAAGATTGCCGATCACGTGCGTCCCAAGACGAACGCCTATCGCGAAATCTGGATCGAGGATCTCGAGAGTGGTGAACGGCAGAAATTGGTGGAAAATCGAATCGAGGCCGAGGATGAACCTTTGTACGGCAAGACCTACATGCCGCGGAAGTTTAAGATCGGCATCGCCTTGCCAGAAGATAACTGCATCGATGTCTACTCCCACGATCTCGGCTTGCTGGCTGTCTTTGATGGGGACCTCCTGCTTGGGTTCAACATTTCTGTTGGTGGTGGCATGGGAACAACCCCAAGCAACAAGAAGTGCTTTCCAGCACTTGGCAAGCGGTTAGCCTTCGCCAAGCCGGAGGAGACTCTCGCGGTGATCTCGGCCATCATGATGGTGGAACGAGATTTCGGCGATCGGGCCGATCGCAAGCAGGCAAGGCTGAAGTATCTGGTAAATAGCTGGGGAATTGAGGCCATCAAGGCCAAGGTGGAAGAATATCTGCCGCAAGCCGAAGCATTGTGCGATCTACCAAACGGCGCGATTGCCTGTCCGTTGCCAGGGCCCCATCCTGCTGAAGTCACCGGACATGACGATCACATGGGTTGGCACCCGCAGGGGGATGGAAAGTGGTTCTTGGGGCTGCCGATTGAGAATGGCCGCGTGCATGACTCGGGTGAACTTCGACTGAAGTCGGCCTTGCGAGCCTTGTTCCATGGCCTAGTCCCCAACGCGCGTCTCACCATGCAGCAGAATATTTTGCTGTGTGATGTCGAAGAAGCCAACAAGTCTGAAATCAACCGTATCCTCGCCGATCATGGTGTAGCCATGGTCGAGCAGATGTCAGCCACGCGCCGGCACGCCTATGCTTGTCCCGCACTACCAACCTGCGGCTTGGCCGTAACGGAAAGCGAACGTGTGCTACCCGCCCTCATTGATGAGATTGAACGTGATGTGGCCGAGCTCGGGTTGGCGACCGAGCAATTCACGATTCGCATGACAGGCTGCCCCAATGGCTGTGCTCGACCTTACAACGCGGATATCGGCTTGGTGGGCAGGAGTGTTGACGGCAAGACTGGGGAAGGCAAGTATACGATTTTCCTGGGTGGTAACCTTATCAGTACCAGGTTGGGAATCATCTACAAGGACTTG
>JAGQOY010000064.1 GCA_020427005.1 Planctomycetales bacterium | reverse complement strand
TAGTCATAACTAGGGACACGTAAATATCAGAACGGGTTCGAGGATTCAGCATAAAAGGTCAACACTGAGAATCCAATGGATGCCAATCAGCACTGCAGCTCGAACTACTTCTGTTCCCGGCGAGCTCGATTACAAGTCTTAATATGAATATGCGATACCGAAAGGAGATGCGAACTTATGTTATTGATTGATTGGTTGCATTCCTTTCAGCACCTTGAGCAGATTGTGTTTCCGGCAGAATGTGTATGGTGCGAATGCCCAGTCCTATTTCCGCAACGAGTCTGTTCAGCCTGCCAAAAGCTCCTGGTGCATGACTACCATCGTTGCCGTCGTTGCGCCAGTCCATTACCCAACGTAGTACCGGTTGAGGATTGCTTTCGTTGTCGCAACTCAGATTGGCAACTAGCATCTGTTCAGGCGCTCGGCCCTTATCGCGATGACTTGCGGAAGGCAGTCATCCTAATTAAAAAACGCTCCTATGAGCCATTGCGGCGATCACTGGCCGAACTACTAGCTCACCGGTTGCTGAATTCCGCGGAACATTGGAACCACTCGGAACACCCACCTGTCCTGATGCCTGTCCCCAATCACTGGACACGGAAATTTTCTGGGGTAGCACCCACAGCCAACCTGCTAACACAACATTTGGCTGATCTCACCGGCTGGCCTATGGTAACCGGCAAAGTCCGCAGAATCCGGAAAACCCGCAAGCAGGGCCTACTCTCTTGGACTGAAAGACGAAAGAATGTGCGTGGTGCTTTCGAAATTGTGGGTGCCAAAACTCAAGACAGAAGGCATGTTTTGCTGGTGGATGATGTTTTGACCAGCGGATCCACAACCAACGAGATTGCCCGAGTTCTGAAGAAAGGTTACGCACTTAGCGTAACGGCAGCGGTAATCGCTCGAGGAACGGGTGCACGTGAAACGCAACTCAAGTTTTCCACAGACTTGGATAGCTCACCCGATTCCCTGCACAATCATTAGAACTACATTTTCGACTAGATAACGGGAATTAAGTCTATCTATGACTGCCAAACCGGCTGAATTGCCTAAAACACCTGCCAAGCCCAAATCGAGTCTGCAACGAGCCATCTGGCGGGGGAGCAGTATTATAGCTCCTCCATTGGTAACACTTTTGTTGCTAATTTGGATTGCCAGTGCTGTGGAACAATACGTATTATTTCCACTCGAAACGGCTGCGCGTTCAACCATAGTATGGCTAACTGCGGATATTCTCGACATTCGACCGGAGGGTGCTACAGCCAATGGTGACAACGGGGTCTTTACATTCGAGGGCTTTACCTATGTGCCAGCCAAGATTGGCCATAAATTTCTGCCCATACATGTGGTGAATCATGTTGATCAGAAAGTGGATTTATTGCCTAAGGACATGCGCAATCCGCTTTCGGCTACAGACTACTATGAAGCGTACGTCAAATTGCGCTATATGCCTCGCTCATTCACTATTCCTTTGCTGCTACTGGTCTTGCTCAGCGCTCTGTTCTTTGTCGGGCGCTTCCTGGCCGCAGGCGTGGGTCGCTTGTTGGTCACAGGTTTCGAGCGCGCCATAAATCAGCTACCCTTAGTCCGCAACTTGTACTCCTCCGTTAAACAAGTCACTGATTTTGTACTTAGCGAGAGAGAGATTGAGTTCACGCGAGTTGTAGCCATCGAGTATCCACGTGTTGGCGTTTGGTCGCTTGGCTTCGTGACCAGCGACAGCCTACCACCACTGCGAAGCGCGCTTGGGGAGGAAATGGTCAGCGTTTTTGTACCCACATCTCCCATGCCGATGACGGGTTTTACGGTCAATATTCGTAAACGCGATGCCATTGACCTCGAGCTAACGATCGATCAGGCGGTGCAATTCATTGTTAGCTGTGGCGTCGTCTGTCCACCACCCATGGGGGCAACCATTCGAGTTAACAACCCTGCCTTGATCGAGAAACACGCTGGTCAGCCCTTGCAAGATGAGTCCGCCTAAATTAACCCTCACAATTCTGGATCTCCACAGAGTGGCAATCCAACTTCTGGAGCGTGCCCAAAGTCGCCCGAACCCCTTTTTGATCTTTCCATTTTGGGTAAGTGGGCATGTTCGATTATCCCGCACACTTACTTAACCTTTTTTAAACAGCCAGCCCTCGGACCCACTAAACCACTCCGGAACCGGGGTATTGAGCCCGCTGGACCACAACTCTGCATCGATTCCGTCTACAATGGTTCGACACTGCTCTTTCAGTTAGCTAGTCTCTCGATTTCGGCAGTGACGAATATTGAGACTCTTTCCAAATCGCGGCCTTCCTCATAAGCTGCGTATAGGCAAAAGTCGATTTGACTCGAAGCAATGATCTAAACGTAGTTCTGAGTTTTTGTTGGGGTTTCTCATGCGCAGCTTCCTGATCGGTTGGGTTTCACTGGGCTGTAGTTTCATGTTGCTTTGCCCCACGTGGGCCAAGACTCCTAACGTCTTACTGGTGATTACCGATGACCAAGGTTACGGTGATGTAGGTTTCCATGGTAATTCGATGATACATACGCCAACCATGGACTCGCTCGCCAGGCAAAGCCTCAGGCTCACGAATTTTCATGTAGAGCCCACCTGCGCAGAAACGCGATCTGCATTGATGAGCGGACAGTTTCCATTGCGGGTAGGTGTTTGGCATACCATCATGGGTCGAAGCATCATGCGAGCCGATGCGGTTACGATGCCCCAGGTATTCCGCCAAGCTGGTTATCGCACGGGCATGTTTGGCAAATGGCATTTGGGGGACAACTATCCCTACCGCCCTCAGGACCGTGGCTTTGACGTAACGCTGAACCATGGAGGAGGTGGTGTGGGACAGACGCCCGACACTTGGGGAAACCATTACTTTGACGATGTTTATTTGTCCGCTGGAGAGCTAACTCCCGTACGCGGTTACTGTACTGATGTTTTTTTTGATGCTGCCAAGCAATTCATTACTACGAAATCCGATAAACCATTTTTCTGCTATTTGGCAACGAATGCACCCCATGGCCCCTACAACGTAGCGGATTCCTATAAACAGCCTTACCTTGATCAAGGTGTCTCGGAACCAATGGCTAGTTTCTATGGGATGATTACGAATATCGATGACAACTTGGCAAAACTGCTTAGGCTACTCGATGAAAGACAATTATCACGCGATACCGTGGTTGTGTTCATGACCGACAATGGTACCGCTGCCGGTTATCGCGTGGGGAGAAATGAAGCTGGCCCCGAGTCAAAATGGAATGGATACAACGCCGGCATGCGAGGTACAAAAGGTCAGCAGTATGAGGGTGGCCATAGAGTACCTTGTTTCATTCGTTTCCCGGATGGGAGATTTGCAGGCAGAGACTATTCTGCTCTGAGTGCCCATGTTGATCTGCTTCCAACCCTAGCAGCTGCATGTGGGATTGGTACAAGTCCTACAACACATCTGGATGGAATCAACCTACTACCACTCGTGGAATCGCTGCAATCGAGTTCGCGTACTTTGGTTGTTCAATCCCACCGAGTAGAAGCGCCTGTGCAGTGGACCAAGAGCGCAGTGATGACTGACAATTGGCGATTGGTCGATGGTGCTGAGCTATATTCAATGGCAGATGATCCCGGCCAAGAAACGGACTTGGCCAATACGCATCCGCAAGTTGTCGATCAACTACGCCAAGCCTACTTGAAGTGGTGGGATGATTGTCGACCTGACTCTTCCCAATACTCACGAATCCCACTTGGGGATCCGGCTGCTCCACAGGCCTTCTTGACCGGACATGATTGGCACGGTCCGGCACCTCCCTGGAATCAGAGAATGATTGCCTCTGCTCCCGCTACCAATGGAAGTTGGGAGGTGACCGTTGTTCAGCCGGGCCGATACCAAATCCTACTTGCCCGCCAACCCTTGGAGGAACCGCGAGCACTGAATTGTAGTCAGGTAGAAGTATCGCTCAATGACATCAAAGTATCTGTTTCAACCGACCCCAAGGCGGTGCTAGCTCCGGTGACGGTTCAGTTGCAACCGGGAGACTATCGCCTCAGCTCGCGACTAATTGGCAGCGAGCATGGCGATCGGGATGTGGGTGCCTTTTATGCGTATGTCCATTTTCTCGGGCGCGGACGGGATTTACAAATTTCGGCTCCAAGCTGGCTTCGACCTGGCGACCGGATTGCCTGGCTAGGCGGGACACTAATCGAACGAGCTCAAGCTAATGGGGCGATGGAAGCTGAACTACTGGCTAGAGCACCTGAGATGGCATTATCTTTTTGCAATCTTGGATGGAGCGGAGATGATGTGACCGGCCAGGCTCGAGCAGTATTCGGTACTCCCGAAGAAGGCAAACAGCGGCGGATGAAAGACTTGGAATTGGCCGCACCAAGCGTTGTCGTCGTGGCCTATGGAATGAGCGAAGCGCTGAGTGATGAAATGACTGTCGAACAATTTCGTGAACAGCTGGCGGAGTTGATCAATGCGCTACAATCGTCTCAGAGACGAGTTGTTTTGTGCCATCCGCCAAAGTTAAAGCTCACAACCGAACACCAGACAGAAGGCATACCCTGGAAGCAAGTCACCAACCACTACGCTTCGCGCCAGGTTGAATTCGCAGCAGTGGTAGACCAACTCGCCACCACGTTGGCAGAGCCAGGAGAACCATTGGCAGTTCTTCAGCTGCCGGACATCGAAACGGGTTGGTTTGAATCCGCTCAATATTTGAGCCAGATTGGATATCGAAACTGGACGAATCGACTTGCTTCTGGTTTGTTGGGGGACTTAGCGGCTGGCAATTCCGAGCGAGTTGAACGGCTCAGTGAATTATCACGGGATGCTCACCACAGTTTCTTTGAAATGCATCGCCCTCAAAATGAAACCTATCTCTATTTGTTCCGCAAACATGAACAAGGCAACAACGGCGTCGAGCCATTTCAGTATCGTCCGTTGCTATCGGCAACACAGATTCACATGCTGCAGGTGGCCGCCGAAGAATAGTCCAGGACGCAATTCGTACTAAGCTTCTCGCAGGCAGTGTTGGTTGGCGATCGAAATACCGCTCACAATGCTGCCGATGATTCCCACAAAGCCCTGATCTGTGCCACAAAGAAATAGATTCTTAAGATGTGTCGTTCCATCTAGGCGTTTCTCAGGTGCTCCGTAGACTGCCCCATTGATATGCGATGTGAATCGCCGAATCGTCTTGGGAGTAAAGACGTCCGTGTCGATGACGTGCGAGCGAAAATCGGGAATGAAACGGACGGCAGATGCGACACTGCGATCATACCACCACATCTTCTGTCGTAGATATTCTTCCTCTGTAAGATGTGTCCAAGAATCGAAATCTGCAATGGTAGTTAAACGGATAATCCCGTCTTCAAGATTTCCATCTTCCGTAGAATACAGATAGTTATTTGGACTGCAGATTACGCCTGTGCGAGTATCGCACAACCCCTGTTCCGGGCGCTGCCAGTGAAACTGATCACTGTCATTGTAGAACACGATTGTTTCAGGAAATCCTACTTCCTTCGGCTGTCGATCCAATACGCTGATCGATTCAATAAATGTCAATTGTCCAGCCAAAGCGGGCTGCGTTTCTGTTAGATCTTCACACAATCGCTGTGTCTCGATGATACCAGCACTCGAAAGTATTCGTTTGGCATGAATTTGCTGGCCATTCTCAAGGACTACGCCAATGGCTCGGTCACCTTCTACTTGGATACTGGCCACTCCACTTCGAAGTTTTAGCTCCCCCCCCAGAGCTCGAAAACGCCGCACCAAGTGCTTGAGAATCAGCCGCACACCTTTGAATGGTCGAGCAAAACCTTCCAAAAAAATGCTGCGAAACATGATGCAAAATTGCCCAAAGTCCATATCGTTTTCCCGCGCGTTGCCGTACCACATGAGAGGACACAGCAACATTTCAACCAACAGCGGTTCACTGATCGTTTGATTTAGAAATTCACGAGCAGAACCACCGAAGTTTTCTTGCGTCAAATCATCGTAGTCCGTCAGTTCCGCCAAAACGCGCTGAAAGTTGTCACGTTGAGTTGGAAATTCGCGAGCCACTTCGGACTTGAGAAATTCAATATCGTTGGTAAAACCAAGACGTGCGCCCGGAAAGACGACAGCGCTGCCAATCTGAGGCGACAGCTCAAAGTCTTCCCAACGAAATCGAAGTTGACGCAACAACCGGGCTAACGGACCTTTTTTGGTTCCCGCCGGAGTGAAGTTCGTTATCGCATGCAGGCCCACATCATAATTTCGACCACCTGTACGATAGAAAGAATTGAGTCCACCGATGGTCCAGTGCTTTTCAAGAATGCAAACACGCTGATCGTAGTTTGCTAACCGAATGCCCGCCGCTAGGCCTGACATGCCAGCACCGATGATAATCGTGTCGTACTCTAAAGTATTCACAGGATTGGGCTGGCGCTTCCCAGGTGTAAGGGATTCTCCCAACTTTATGGGATTTTCCCGGGGGCATGTCTGAACATCGGCTGTCCACCGACGCTCCAATCTAAAATTGATCCATCGTAGCTAAAGGGGCTACTCATCCAGCCGTTCTAATGTCAGCCGGACTCGACGCCTCTTTCACTCCCTACGCACCGAAGATCTCAACTTGGCCGCTTGAGTATTTGAAATAGATCCGCAGCAGCTACCAACCCGGCGCCTAGATCTCAGCCATCTTTGGGGCCAAGTACTGCACAGTGCTAGACATACTTGCAAGTGCCGAATACTCGTCCTCTGGTATTTGAATGCGATGACGCTTGCGCAATTCCATCACAATGTCCAGAAAGTCCATGCTATCGAGTTCCAGCTGCTCACGAAACGACTGTTCGTCGTTCAAATTACTCAAATCTTCATCCGGAGCAATTACACTGAGGATATCGATGATTTCATCACGAATCTCCGCTGGACTCATTAGCACAAAACTCCTAGAAAACCGCTATCTGGGTGGGTTGAAATGGTAATTTAAGCTTCCCCAAGTCCGCAAAGCCTTGGTTGAAACCAATGTGCCCGATATGGAACAGCCTATCGATCTCTGGCTGGAGGCAACCAGAAAGCTTACTCTTAACACGAATCTTCGTATAGCCCCGCTCAGGCTGACCCGGGCTGGGCTTTTTTTTCAAACGGATGGGCATTTTTTTCAAACTGAACTGGGATGGCCCCGTCCTACAATGTCCGTTACCCGCGTCTACGGCCTTTTCAAAGCCAACGCCCCTCCCAAGGGTTAAGTATTCACACAAAGGAAGCACCTGCGCCTTCGGCTGCGGGTCAAACGAGGGTCAGCCTTCAGGTTTGACCCGCAGGCGCTGGCGTCGTTGCCCCCGTAGTCGCTGGCATCGTTAAAGTCCAAAGGCTCTTCCCATCTGAAACTGCAACACATACTTCGCATTTAATCGTCACTGTCAAACTCCACTTCAGGCCATCATACTACATACCACACAACTCGGTCTCCTTGTCTCGGCCGCGATCATCGTGCCCAAAAAAGTACGCCGTTATCTTTCCTCTTCGCATCACTTCAAGAATACCAATGCTGGGCGATTGGGATCGCCAGTTGTCTCTTTTTCACATGCACACAGAAATCATCCGTTGCTGTGGGATACAATATTTACCTTATCATTTTGTCCATGAATTAGAGTCGGTGCACGTGATTTTCACACTTAAGAAAGCTCTGATCGATAAACGCCAACTTTTGGGTGTATACATTATTGCTCTATGCTTGCCAGGTGGTTGGATTGAAGCCCAATCAATTTCCGATGTATCGGCTGCTCCTTCTGTAGGCTTGCCATGGAACCTTGAGCCAGACGAGGTTGATCGAGGCATTGAACGTGCGCTTGATTATTTGGCATCTAAACAGCGAGCCGACGGAGCAATCGCTGATCGACAATACGATACTACCATGACTTCGCTGGCGCTGATGGCTTTTGCAAGTGTGGGATTAACTCCCAATCAACCTGGGCCCGATGGTGAAGTTGCCCGTCGGGCGCTCGATTTCGTGATTCGCAATGACCGTGTCGATAAGGAGGGTTACTATGGTAATCCAGACAGTTCGCGAATGTACGGCCACGGCATTACGACTTTGATGCTTACCGAATTGCAAGGCATGGGGGCAGACGAGCCCCAAAACGCAACAACGCTACAACGCTGTCGCCAAGCTCTGGATTTGATACTCAGTGCCCAGCAACAATCAAAGCCGGGCCAATATCGTGGCGGTTGGCGATATACGCCTAATTCAAATGACTCAGATTTATCCGTCAGTGTGTGGCAATTGATGGCGTTACGCTCCGCCAAGAACGATGGTTTGGCAGTTCCTGCCTCTGCCATCACGGAAGCACTCGCGTACCTCAAGCGATCCTATACGTCACCGTTAAACTCTCGGGGCGAGCCCGTGGAATCCGTGGCGGGTTTCAGTTACTTGCCAGAAAATCGCAATCCCACCTTTGCAATGACGGCAGCTGGCCTGCTGGCCATGCAGGTCTGCGGGGAATACGAATCACCTCTTGTTCACGGAGCTGTACGTTGGTTAGAAGAAAATCCACCGAAGTGGAATGAACGTTTTTTTTATTATGGGACTTATTACTACGCTCAAGGCATGCACCAACGTGGCGGCGAGCAAGCGGAAAAGGCCGAACAACTCGTACGCAACGTTTTGCTCGATCGCCAAGAACCCGATGGCGCGTGGTCTGCACCCGGTGGAGAGGAAGCGAGTGCGGGAAAGGTCTACACAACTAGCTTGGCAGTATTGAGTCTGTCCGTCAAATATCACTACTTGCCCATTTACCAACGCTGAATGTAAACCATAGGTGTTGAATCTGTGTCTGCTACTAGATGTCTACTTTGCAATGCGTTTACCAAGTTTGGCAAGCTGCACAAACTCAGTGCGCATTCCGTTTTCGTCTTGCCCCTTGTAGTTGCTGGCGGTGCCGATAACCCAATCCCAATCCAACTTTCCCTTGTACTTACTGTCGCGCAGTAGCATGCCATACGCAAGGACACTCGATGCAAACTGAAAATCCCTTGACGGGTTCTGAGTAACTTCGTAGGGAACACGAATTTGAAACTCTAGCCCCTCATTCGCGGCAGGAAGTTTATATCGCAGATTGACGCTTAGCATGGTGTTCGAATCACTCTTGAGGGCTTGCGTGGTGACGAACTCCGAAGGTCGCGAGTTGCTGGACTCGACAGATGCGCTTCCAGGTGGAACCAACTCATAGAAAGCAGTCACGCAATGTCCAGCCCCGATCTCACCTGCATCCTTGGCGTCGTCTCGAAAATCTTGGTTTGCTAGCAGCCGATTTTCGTAGCCAAGCAATCGATAGGAGTACACGTACTGTGGATTAAAGTCCAATTGGATCTTGACATCTTTGGCAATTGTGACCAAAGTGCCGCCCACTTGCTCCACCAGTACTTTGCGGGCCTCCAACAGGGAATCAACGTATGCATAGTTGCCATTCCCGTGGTCGGCTAGTTTCTCCATCGTCGAGTCTTTCAGATTCCCAGTCCCAAACCCCAGTACCGAGAGATAGACCCCCGTCTCGGCCTGCCGCTCAATGAAGTCCACTAGATCGCTATGGTTTGTGATACCAACATTGAAATCTCCGTCGGTACACAATATCACTCGGTTAATTCCGTCCGGCACAAAATTCTTAGTGGCAATAGAATAGGCTAATTCGATTCCTTCAGCTCCGTTCGTAGATCCGTGGGCCTGCAAATTGTCGATCGCTTCGAGAATGGCCCCAGACTGTGCGATGGAGGTTGAATCAAGGATTACGCCTGAGCTTCCAGCATAGGCCGTTAACGCAATTCGTGACCCCGGAGGCAAGTGATCGATCAACAATCGCAATGCTGACTTCACTAAGGGCAGTTTGTCAGTAGACTGCATGGAGCCAGAAACGTCTAATAGAAACACGAGATTTACAGGTTGCTCCCGTTCGAAATCAATGGCTTTGCCACGAAGGCCAATTCGCAATAGTTGGTGATCCTCGTTCCAAGGACAGATCGCCAGTTCGGAGGAAACCGAAAAAGGATGCTCGTCCTGCGGTTCAGGATAATCGTACGAAAAATAGTTTACTAATTCCTCTAATCTAACGGCTCCTGCGGGAGGTTTCGTGCCCTGGTTCAGTAATCGTCTGACATTGGCATAAGAAGCTGTGTCTACGTCAATTGAAAATGTCGATTGAGGTTCCTCCATGACTACCAAAAAATCGTTCTCCGCAAGGGCATCATAGGACTCCGTATTCCAAGTTACCAAGTCCTGCGGAGCCGCCTCGGCAACGGTAGATTCTACTGCTGGATAGCTCGCAATCCGCTGCGTGGAACCACAACCGGATAGGCCGACGAGGAGTACTAGAAATAGGTTATTCACTCCAAAAGTCACAACCGAAAGCAGAGGTTGTTTCATTTCCGACTCCCTTTTTCAGTAAGCACGAGTAATGTACTACTATGAAGGACGCCGACAATGAACAGAATATTCCCATAATCTCGGATACATGCGGCAAAAGATAGATCGGACGTTTCAAATCCCCGTTCTCAAAGTTTGATAGACTTGCGTTTTCCTCCTCATGTCTCCAACGGTTCTGTTTTTCAAATCCATGAATGGTTTTTGCAAACATCCTCCCCAAAATCACTGAATTGCGTTGACATTGGAACGTTGCAACGCAACTCAACTTACTCTCTTCGACCAGGTACCTTTCGGCGACTTCAGCGAAAGGCACCTACTAGATTGCTCTTAGGTACGTCCCGTGAGCCGAGCGGGATGTAGCGCAACAATGATGCTGGCTACAGATTTGTTACAACTGAAGTCGCTGAGATCGTATTCAGAGGCTGATAACCTCATCGAACAATCCTGGCTCAAGCCAAACATGCAATTGGAACGCCTATCCATCGAGAACTCAGGAAGGGATGGAAGTTCGATTGCCCATAATTGCAATCCTTGTCGCGCTGTATTGTATAGACCTTGGAACGTTGTGACGCTCCTCAACTTGCTCTCTTCGGCAAGGTACCTTTCGGCGAAAGGCACCTACTAGATTGCTCTTAGGTACGTCCCGCGAGCCGAGCGGGATGTCGCGCTAAGATGATGCTGGCTACAGATTTGTTACAACTTCAAATACTGTGATCCAGCCCAGAAAAAATCAATAAACAGCCAGCTCTGTCATGTTTGAATTGGCTCTATATGTCGAGGCCCGTCTATCGAATTGGATAGCAAAGCTGCTATTCGAGTTCCTGCATCAGCTCGCGATATTGGACCTCTGAAATTCGATCTGTTAGGAACTGATAACTTACGATGTACTTTTGTACTCGGCGAGTGTCTGCATGCCAGCTTTCTTGACGCAAGAGTACTCGATTGAGCGATGCGTTATCTGATAGATCCGCCATTTTGACTTGCCTCGCGAGTGGATTGGTTTTCAGAGCCACCACGTATTCACAATAGCTGTCTTCGTCTCGGTGCGTCATCAAATCAATTGCCGTAATCACTGAGGCTTCAAATCCAATCTCGTGCAAGTCTTCTATTGTCACGCTTGTATCTTCGATTAAGTCGTGCATCAAAGCCACAAGTTGGCATTCGAGTCCCTGAACTTGATGCATAACTCTTAAGCAATGAGTCACATATGGCTGGCCATCTTTATCGGTAACTCCGTTAAAATGTTCCTGAATTAGCTTTAGCGCGTTATCGAATTGTGTCTTAGATAGATCACTCACTGTGGGCTCATACTTTCGTAGAAGGAAACTGTTCGAAATAACCATGGACAATTGTACTAACTTGGCAGTAAGAGCTAATTGCAGCATGACGTCCAACATTGCCAGACGGTTCTACGAATCGTATTCGCAGTTCCTCAACAGAGACTCGGCAGGAATTCCAAGGGAATTGAATCTTGTGCAATTGCCACCTAACGACTCTGCGGACTTTCCTGATGAAAAAATCTAGCCAGATGCCAGGCGGTGCCTACGGACAGAATTAACCAAGCCCCACCGCCGTCCGCGAGCCTTTCATGGCTGCCGAGAATTGCCAGTCCATTGATCAGCCAGACGCTTGGGACATAGGCCAGCAAGACGGCTGGCACGTGATACATGGCTCCCAATATCGCGACAACTCGTAAACGTTTCGCTTGAGGAGAGCGACTGATAGCAGCGAATACAACGGCCAAAATAATCGCTGATAGATGTACGGGTACCCCGAGGGCCAGTACTAGTATGAAACCCAGGCCTCCATCCCAAACGTAACTCAATGTGACAATATGCCCGTCGGTCGAAAGGAAACCGGCGGCCAGTCCCGTTAGGCACAATACCCCAATCGGTAACATCAACCAATTCAGCCCTAGACACCCTCGCCACATTTCAACTGATTCGCAATCACCTACTTCAAGGACTACTGCACTGCCTAGTCACCAAAGAATTTGATGCAGCACGGTGAACCGACCTGTACCCCATCACCTACTTTTGCAAGCTTGCCAGTCGTCGCATCAATTCGAAATGCGATGATAGAATCGGATTGCTGGTTTTCGGCTAACAAGAAATTTCCGTCGGGTGAAATTCTGAAATTGCGAGGGGTCTTTCCGCCTGTCTTCATGTGCCCCTTTAATGTGAGAGCTTTCGCAGCCTCATCGAATGCGAAGATCGCCACACTATCGTGTCCGCGATTCGATCCATACACAAAATTGCCGCTCGGATGCACTTGCACTTCGGCAGTAAAACTCGATTGGCCAAACTGTTCCGGAAGCGTGGACAAATTTTGAAGAACGTTTAGCTTTCCGCTTTGGTCATCCCATGAACAAAGGGACAAGGTTGACGAGAGTTCTTCAATCACGAATGCGTACTTCCCTGACGGATGGAATGCCAAATGCCGGGGACCACTTCCAGGTACCAACTTGACACTTGCCGTTTTCGTTAGTGCTCCAGTAGCCAAGTCGATTCGGTAGGAAATCACTTCGTCAGTTCCCAAATCGGCTGCACACAGAAAATTGCCGCTCGGATCGGGCATAACACAATGCGCATGAGGCTCTCGCTGCCTCTGAGGATTAACGCTGCTTCCAGTATGCTGAATGTTACTTTGCATCTGACCGATGCTACCGTCGGAGTTCAACACGAAGGAACTTAACGAACCACTTCCATAGTTGGCTACAAATAGGAACTTGCCAGATGCATGTACGGCAACGTGACAGGGGCCATCGCCACCTGCCTCACAGCCGCCGAGAGGAGTCAGTTCTCCCTGACCATTGAATCGATAAGCCATAACCTGACTAGATTCGTTACCCTTGGCTGCCACCTCACTGATTGCATATAAAACCTGTAATCGAGGATGGATATCAAGAAACGAGGGGTTCACCAGCTTGGCAACTAACCTAGGTTGAGCGATGGAGCCTGTACCCGGATCTAACTGACTGTAGTAAATCCCCTCACTTGCCCCACCAGTGTAGGTTCCAATGAAAAAGGACTGGGCACACAAACTGGAAGCAAAGGACACACAGATTGAAATTACCACACACCAACGATTTATGGATCGCATTGCGCCACCTTTTCAAGAAGCAGAATCAAACCCTTTTTAGAACAATATCTCTGCATTTTAGACGATTCCGATCACCCTTTGCTGGCATATTTTACCGGCGACATTCGATTTTCGCAGGCTGATAACTGCTCTATGGCTTGAGGAGCCGACTTACTAAAATTATCTGTTGCATGAGCCCGTTGCTTTCACTGAAATCGACAAGTTACTCACCGATGCACGGCAACGGCATGCGGGCGTTCATTTTCAGAGCCACACGATCTTTCAGAACAATTCAATTCTTTAGAACTACGCAACGGACAAGTACGGATGTCTATCGTCTATACGGGGCAGGATGCCTCCCAAGCGGCCCTTCATGACTTGAACCTCGGCCAATATCTGCCCACGGTTTCTAGTCACATAGTAATCCCAGCTCGTTTGGCCTCGACTCGGTTACCTGAAAAGCTGTTACTCAATCGAACGGGCAAGCCGCTTATTCAACATACCTATGAAGCCGCAGCTACCGCTACTCGACCCAAGGGCATTACGGTAGCGGTGGATTCTGACCAAATGCTGGCAACGGTTGAGTCGTTTGGCGGGCAAGCTGTAATGACCGCTCCCGAATTAGCCAGCGGAACGGATCGGGTCGCAGCCGTAGCCCTTCAGATGCCAAGCGTTGATATCTTTGTAAACGTACAAGGAGATGAACCGGAGATAACTGCCGAAGCTATTGATCTTGTGACTTACCTTTTGGAACGCCATGCAGATGCTCAAGTAGCGACACTAGCAACACCCATTCGATCTCGTCAGCGTCTGGACGATCCCGCGTGTGTAAAAGTTGTCCGTGACAATGCGCATCGAGCTCTATATTTCAGCCGTAGCCCCATTCCCCATGTGCGTTCTTGGGACAGCGAGCTATTAACCGTCGACCCTCCCTTTTTCTTACAACATTTGGGGATATACGCTTACCGTCGAGATTTCTTGTTGCGACTGTCCGAGTTGCCCGCCAGTCCGCTTGAGCAATTGGAAAAACTGGAGCAACTTCGATTCTTGGAGGCTGGCCACACGATTCTGGTTGACATAATCGGCCATGGTCCCAAGGGGATAGACACAATCGCAGATTACGAAGCCTTTGTAGATCGTCACCAACGCAGTTCAACCTTGGAAGGCGAGCGGCAGAAATAAATCTACCAATCCTAACCCGAAGCGTAAGCAAGGGACCGAACAAGAATCCCTCACTTACGTTTCGGGTTGGGACGTTTATTCCTGCCGCTCGCCGAAGCATAAAGTGGGGTAGCTCACGTTGAGCGAATGAGTCGAAAAACTCATTTAGGCTATTCAGGGGACGTGAGGCTTTCAGAACAGAATTGGCCCTCCCCTCGCTGTCGCTCGCCCCTCCCAATTCTCCTCCCATTGCTCGGAATAGGAGGGTAAGATCCCTGAAGGGACAGTGCCTTGTTCAAGACCCCAAGGCAGTTCCTTGCCATAAATCCCACGCAGTGCCTTACTTATAAATCCCAAGGCTGTGCCTGGTTCTAAATCCAGAGACGAACCCTTGTAAAAAAAGATAACGCCATATCAAGTACTTGCCCGGCATTGAATCCCTCCGCCAGTTCAAAATCCGGTGTCCGTAGGTCCTGCTATAATGGAATAGTAAGTCTTCCATTACATCGAATTCCTAACTGCTGAAACTATGCAAGGCAAACAATTTGTTTTCACAGGTACTTTTTGGTTGGTCCTAACCGCGTGGCTCTATTCTCAGTCACCTAATCAACAGATTTCGGAGGAAGAGGCACCTGCCACACCAGCAGAACGACTTTTTGCAACCGTTGTAAGCCCTACGCTAGAAGCCAAATGTGTAGCCTGCCATGGTAATGATGAAGCCAAGTTGGAATCCAATCTGAGAGTGGATTCACTTGAGCGAATGCTCTTAGGCGGAGACAGCGGACAAACTGTCTTAGAGCCCGGAGATCGCCAAGCAAGCTGGTTATACCTGAGTCTGACTTGGCAACACGAAGACCTACGGATGCCTCCCAAGGAAAACGATCGCCTTACGGACGAGGTAGTCGAGGCCATCGGACAATGGATTGATTGGGGTGCGCCCTGGGTAGATGAAGTACGAGCGGCCGGCATTCGAAGCGAAGAAGCCAGCGGCGTAACTGTGACTACTAGCGGGGGGATGAGTGCCGCATGGAATCAACGCCATTACGATCCGGCGGATCTCTGGGCATACCAACCATTGGTTCAACCATTGATCCCCGATATCTCCACGGCAAACCCTATCGACTGTTTTATTGCTGGGCATTTAGAGCAAGTCGGAATTAAAGCTGCATCGCGGGCTGCGCGCCGAGATCTAATTCGCCGCTTGTATTTTGATGTGCTCGGATTGCCTCCCAGCCCCGAGCAGGTTTACACGTTTGAGAGCGATCCTCGTCCCGATGAAGTTGTTTGGAACGAGTTGGTCGATCGTTGTTTGGCAAGTCCTGCATACGGTGAACGTTGGGCCCAGCATTGGTTGGATACGATCCGCTACGCAGATTCTTCGGGATTTGCAAATGACTACCAGCGTCCCAACACATGGCGTTATCGTGATTATCTCGTGCGGAATTTCAATCTCGATCGGCCATTGAGTGAAATGATCCGTCAACAGTTGGCGGGCGATGAATTGAATAGCCAGGACCCAGAGAATTTGATTGCTGTCGGCATGTTACGCATGGGTCCATGGGAACAAACTGGTATGAGCGTCGATCGTGTAACTAGGCAAATGTTCCTAGACGACGTGACTGACTTGATAGGCCAAGCCTTCTTGGCGCATCCACTGCAATGCGCACGTTGTCACGACCATAAGTTCGACCCCATCCCGTCGAGGGATTACTACGCCATGCAAGCCGTGTTTTCAACAACTCAGTTCTCCGAACGGCCGGCGGAGTTCTTGCCAGAAGAGAACCAACATGGATGCAAGGAGCAAAGCGACTACCTGAGTATCCGAATCGACTTTTTTCAGACACTTCTAGATCAACTAGATGCCAAGGAAGAACAAGCGGCTCGCGATTGGTATGCCGAACGCGGATGGAATTACGCACCTCGGGCTGCCAAACTTAAGGCTGGTGAACCAGAAGAACGAATTGCTCCCAAGAAAATTGGGTTTACGCCCGCAGATTTTGGATTGGAGCGCATTGCGCGGAAGTATTTGGAACGACACCGATGGGAAATGGACCGTTACGATGCGTTGGCCTTCAGCGTTTATGATGGTCCCACGCCACCGCGACGTGGCGTTTCCAACCGTCTAGATATTCCGTCCGATATTCCCGGCTCAGGAGAATTCGAAAAGACAGCCATCTTGGCGGGCGGTGATCCGTTTTCTCCCACCGAAACAGTCGTAGCCGGTACGTTGAGCGTGTTGAGCCGGCCAGGAATGAATCCCCAGTTCATTTCAACAGACTTCCATTTACGCCGCTCTGAATTCGCCGACTGGTTGCTCGATGCCAATCGTAATCCATTGACACCTCGCGTTTTGGTAAACCGTTTGTGGCAACATCACTTTGGCAAAGGGATTGTCGCTACGCCGAACAACTTTGGGACGATGGGCTCCAAACCGACTCATCCAGCATTGCTCGATTTCTTGGCAACGGAATTTGTTCGGAGCAACTGGTCGCAAAAGCACATACATCGCTTGATCTTGACGAGCGATGCTTATTGCCGAACGTCACAAATTCCAACTGGCGAGCGTGACGTTCTTGCGAGTAAAGACCCGCTTGGTACAAGTTATGCTACGTTCACAAGCCGACGATTGTCGGCGGAGGAATTGTTAGACGGTTCCCATGCGATCAGCGGTTTGCTGAACCGAGAAATTGGAGGTGTGCCTGTATGTCCCGACATCAATCAAGAAGTTGCTGAGCAACCACGCCAAATCATGGGCACCTATGCACCCATTTATCAACCCTCGCCGGTGGCCGGAGATCGCTATCGACGTAACCTATATGCTTTGAGACTTCGTGGTCTGCGAGATCCTTTATTGGAAGTATTCAACCAGCCCGCCTCAGAACTATCCTGTGAACTCCGAGATGAGTCCACGGTAGCCCCGCAGGCGCTTACTCTAATCAACAGTCCGCTAGCCTACAATCGCGCCCTGGCAATGGCCGAGCGACTTCTCCATGAAGAGGATTCTCGCGATGAACCTGGTGTAATTCGCAGGGCATTCGCCTTAGCCTATTCTCGGCAGCCCAGTGCTGATGAGCTAGAGGGCTGCGTCAATCACTGGCGAAAAATGAAGGCTAGGCATGAGCGCATACAACTTCCAGATGTACGTCCACCACGCGAAGTCACCCGTGAGTTTGTAGACGAAAACACGGGTGAGGTTTTTAGTTTCACCGAGCCCCTGGAGCAGAACCGTGATTATCAACTGGCTGTTGAACCATCCACTGCCAGTGCGCAAACTCGAGGACTGGCGGATGTTTGCCAGATACTGATGGCCAGCAATGAATTCCTGTTTGTTCCGTAGCCGATTTTCAAGAGACGTTTTTTTCCATGTACCGCCGTGAGTATCTGTATTCGTTGGGAGCTACGCTAGGCAGCGTTGCATTTCAGTCGCTGCTAGCGCAAGAGTCCGGTTCAAAAACAACCAAGGGTCCACATTTGGCACCTCGAGCGCGGCGATGTGTTTTTTTGACCATGGAGGGCGGCCCGAGTCATATAGACACCTTCGAGCCCAAACCGGCTCTAAAGCAGCTGCACCTGAAAGAATTTCAGCGTCAGGATGTCCGCGCTTCGGCCATGGCCAGCGGAAAACGCTACTACGTAGAAAGTCCATTTGCATTCAATCAGCACGGTGAAAGCGGAGCCTGGATGTGCGATCAATGGAAACACCTACCAAAGGTCGCAGATCATTTGTGCTTTTACCACGGAATGCAAGCCGAGTCCGTCAATCATCCAACCGCTTTATATCACATCAATACTGGAAATCGGTTTGGAGGAGATCCTGCCATTGGAGCTTGGGTAAACTATGGATTAGGAACACTCAATGAGAATTTACCTGGTTTCGTCGTCTTACCAGAGCTTTCCTACCCGCAGGGAGGAGCTGCAAATTGGGGCAACGGATACTTACCGGCACAATATCAGGCCACAGCGCTGCGCCCACAGGGTTCTCCAATCCTAAACTTGTCGCCAATTCCAGGAGTAACGGCAGATCATCAAAGAGAAAACCTGGACCTCCTGTCTCGGCTCAACCGCGCACATTTGGAGGATCATCCTCAACACGAATTGTTAGCCGCTCGGCTTGAAAGTTTTGAGCTGGCATATCGCATGCAAGATGATGTGCGTGACGTTTTGGATCTGGCTTCAGAGAGCGAACAGACGTTGGAGAATTACGGGCTCAACAATTCTCAGACTCAAAAATTTGGACGCAAATGCTTATTCGCTCGTCGTTTGCTAGAAAGCGGCGTACGATTTGTTCAGCTGTATGCTGGAACCTGGGATTCGCATGATTACATTGCCAAAGCTCACAGTCAGTTGATTGCCGCCGTTGATCAACCGATTGCCGCATTGATACAAGATTTACACCAGCGCGGCCTGCTTGAGGATACGCTCATTGTATGGTGCGGGGAATTTGGACGCAGTCCAGACAATGGCGTACGAGGAGGAATCGCCTACGGCCGAGATCACAATGCAGACGCGATGTGTGTTTGGTTGGCCGGGGGAGGCATCAAAGCAGGCAGTACCGTAGGTGCATCTGACGAGTTGGGCGCCAAGGCAGTTGAGTGTGTGCATCCAATCCGTGACTTGCACGTCACGCTGCTACACTTGCTTGGCTTAGATGACAACCGACTTACGTACTACCATGCTGGGCGTTTTAAACAACTATCGCAATTTGGTGGGCAAGTAATAACGGAACTTTTGGCCTAAGACGAGCTGACGTAAGATCTCGGAGTACTCGATCATACGTTAAGGGGTGGTGGTGCAGCCGATTGCGGAGAACCGGTCTTGCGTTTCATGCGAAGCAGAAGGTAAATCCCTGCACCAGCACCGACTAACAATGTTCCGCCCAATAGCGGACGCACTGCTATCCAGGCAATGCCAATGGTAGCAGCCGACAAGGAAGTTCCCAACAGCATGGAGATAAAGAAAGTCAAAGCACCTGTTAGTTCTCCAACCACGGGTAGGAAACTAACAATGGCACTCAGTGGCTTCAATATCAAACTGAATCCAATCACGCACAGAATCAGGCCTAGAAACCGTAATCCCCAGGCAATCATGTTGTTCTCAGCGATCAAACGTTCAACAACCTCTTGAGCGGTCAAAGTCCCCATAAACAGCCGCTGGATCTTGACGCCATTGCTGGTCGTATATTCACCGAACGTATCGCTTCGTTGTTGTGCAATGATACTTACTTCAGCGGGAACAATCTTTCTGAACTGAATGCGAAGATCACCTACTAGCGGCTGTTCGGGATTCGGAACCTCGGAACTCCAATAGAGTTGGTTGTTACGGATCTGGAAGTGCTCTCGTTGTTCCTCAGCTATTGTCGACACGGGATCCTGGCTATTCAGATCGATATCCTCCCACGAAGACATCGATCGTTGTAGTGCTGGGTTGAGTCGATAAGCACCCACATGAACCAATTCGGCCAGCGATTCACTTTCGCGATAGTGCATATCCGGATTGTGGTGTCCTTCGGGCTCATTGAATTTTGCGCTATCAAGCCACTCATTGCTCCATTCACGATGATATTCGTAACGTGGCGGTTGGTTGCTGTTGTTCTGGTCGCGACTTACTTTCTCTTCAACCCATTGATACATTTCGACTTCTCGTACAAGTCGTATGGCGTTGGCTTCGACCGAGAATTCTGGATCGTGCAATGTCTCTTCGGTTACCGCTTTCCCAGTCAAATGCACCAGCTTTTCGTTGTAGGTTGGCTGAATTTCGTCTACCGAAGGTAAAGTTTCGACCGTTCGACTAGCTTCAGCTAACCCCCGGGACTGATGGACCGTACGGTATTCGTTCCATGCATGCAGAGCGATCGACCCAGGAACCATTAGGCATCCGAAAATCACACCTACAAAGGAGTTTTTTACTCTCTTGAAGTAATCAAACATTCAACCAAATCCCCAAAAACAAAAAATCTGCCAAATTACCGTGCGCATGCTTGTTCTGTGAGCCGAAACCTCGGGGGTTACTCGAGACCCGGCCGCTCACGCATCACGCATCACGACTCACGACTCAAATTCGATAACCATCCTGTGATAAACCGGTTCATAATCTCGCACGGTATTTAGGCACTGAGTGTCGAAACTTCGCCTACTCGATAATATGATTTGCAACTCCGTCGGAGACAACCATACATGGCGTAGGCCTGGGCTCACCTTTATTGACATAAGAGACTATGCTCTGGACTGGTCCCAATTGGGAGCCAGAGTTCACTAAGCACACTCTTCAAAAAATGCACAATATATGACTTGGCATAACGTCGAAAGCTACTTCGACACATTGGCCTGCTGGTTAGACCTAGAGGGCGTGGCAGAGCGAGAGCGGTTAGCATTACGTCGCCAAACAGAACTCCGTGGGGACCCGGAACGCTCTGGGGAGACATTAGTACAGCTGGACATTCTGGACCATCACATAGGGCTGGCAGGGAGAATTCTGTTGGATCTGGCCAAAGCCAATGGCCAACCCCTCCCACATTCGCGTTTGCGCGTCGGCTCTCCGGTCATACTTAGTGACCAGAACGACCCCAGTGATACGGGAATTAGTGGCGTTGTCAGTAGAAGAACAGCCAACGAAATCCAGGTTGCCGTTGAACGTTGGCCCGAAGCGGAGCGTTACCGTCTCGACCTCTCCCCAGACGAAAGCACACGTCGAAAGCAGCTATCCGCCATGTCGCAGGCCAGGCTGGCCACGGGACGAACAGCCCGTTTACGCGACGTTTTGTTGGGCTTGCAAGCCGCCAGGTTCGACACAGAACCGGTTCTCGAATTCCAAACGAATCTCAACGTGTCCCAACAAAAAGCCGTTTCGTTTTCGGTTTCTGCCCGCGACGTGGCAATCGTGCATGGTCCTCCAGGGACAGGCAAAACGACTACACTGGCGGAGATTATTTTCCAGGCGGTCGCGCGTGGCGAAAAAGTTCTGGCCTGTGCGGCCAGCAACACGGCCGTTGATAACTTGATGGAACGCCTGCTAACTGGGTTAGACCGTGTCGTACGGGTTGGCCATCCGGCTCGAGTCTTTGAGAGCCTGCGTGGTCATACCTTGGACGAATTGGTGGACAGCGACTCAACCACACAGATAGTGCGGGAAATCCGAAAAGAAATTGAACAGCTCATGCGAGCAGCCAAGAAGGTGCCTCGAGGTGGGCTCGGCAATCGCCAGCGCGGTGAGATGTATGCAGAAGCCGGTCGTCTGCGGCAGGAAGCCCGCACTCTGGAACGATCCGTTTTGCGCTATACGCTTGATTCTGCCGATGTTATCTGTACCACTTTGACAATCGACGACGAACTTCTCGCGGATCGTCGATTTGACCTAACCGTTGTTGACGAAGCTTGTCAATGTACGGAACCTTCGATTTGGCAAGCCATGCTACGCTCCGAACGGATGGTACTGGCCGGTGATCACTGCCAGCTTCCACCGACGGTTATCTCGGATGTGGCGGCCAGAGAAGGACTAGGGACAAGCCTAATGGAACGCCTAGTCGGCCGGTTTGAGCATGACATCTTTCGGCGTCTAACGATCCAATACCGCATGCATGAGCAAATCATGCAGTTCCCGAGCCAACGCTTTTACGACAATGAATTGACGGCGCATGAAAGTGTGCGAAACCATACACTCAATGAACTACTTTCGCCGACTGACTCCGAAGCTGCCCCACCGGTTTTGGAATTTTGGGATACGGCTGGAGCTGGCTGGGATGAAGAAATCGAACCAGATGGGCAAAGTCGCTTGAACCGCCGGGAAGCCCAATGGGTTCAATTTCAAGTTCAACAATTTCTTCTCGCGGGGTTATCGGCAGAACAAGTCGCGATTATCACTCCCTATGCTGCTCAAGTTCGCTGGCTGAGAGATTTGTTGAATGTTCCAGCGTTAGAAATAGACTCGGTGGATGGGTTTCAGGGGCGTGAGAAAGAAGTGGTGCTCATCAGCTTTGTACGCAGCAATTCGGAGGGCGAGATTGGCTTTCTCAAGGACACGCGCCGAACCAATGTTGCCATCACGCGTGCGCGACGGTGCTTAAAAGCTGTGGGCGACAGTGCCACGCTGTGTCACCATCCATTTTATCGTGAACTGTTAGACTATTTCGAAAGCCAAACCGCCTACCGAAGCGTTTGGGAATTACCCGATCTCATGTCCTAGCATGTATAGGCTGATCGGGAAATATGGCTACAATTGGACACTCGCAGTAAAGGCAGCCTAACGCAAATCACCGTCGCGATGTAGGTGGGAAGCCAATTCGCCCACAGATCCCCCTCCCCGAAGTTTCGTTCCTCGACTTCGACCCTCCCCAAGGCATTGGGATCTACACATCGTTCAAAGGTTTTACTTACCCTCCCACGGGAGGGTCGGGAACGAGTTTACGAGTTTCCGGGGAGGGCGGTAAAGTGAGGATAACTTGCAAATCGCTTTCGGAGCCCCCTCCCCGAAGTTTCGTTCCTCAACTTCGACCCTCCCCAAGGAGGGTTAGAGATTTGTGTAGATGCCAATGCCCCAGAGAGGGTGAGAGATTTTTGGAGATGCCAATGCCCCGGAGAGGGTGAGTGATTTGTGTAGAAAAAAAACCCAAGGGAGTGTTAGATTGTTGGCGAGTTAGATTTGGAGGTAGCGTTCACCGAAGTGTCGGCCGTTATCTCATTGCAAGTTGGTATGCACACCAACTGCAGTGAAACCCTAGATAAACATTCTATTTAAGAGGCGTCCCAGATGAGCGAACCATTTTTGGCGGACCGGGCAACGGTCATTCGCCAAAGACTCACGCAACTTCGGGACAGTCTTTGACTTCGATAGCAAACTCGAGCAGATTGCAGCCGTCGAAGCTCAAATGGCTGCTGAAGATTTTTGGAACAACCAAGAAAAAGCGCGTGCCACAGTCGCAGAGCTCAAATCACTGCGTTTGGTTGTCGTACCGCTCAAGGAAGCTTTGGATTCCGCCAGCGACTTGGATGGGTTGTTAGAACTACTTGACGAAGACGAATCGGCTCAAGGCGAAATTGAGGCTGAGATCGCACGTCTGGAATCCGTAGTAGAAGAACTTGAGCTCAAAGCGCTGCTCAATGGAACACATGATTCCGCCGGAGCTCTTCTTAGTGTGCATGCGCGGGATGGTGGTGTGGATGCTAATGATTGGGCCGCGATGCTGCTTGAGATGTATATCAATTGGGCCAATCAGCACGAATACGAAGTGGAGTTGCTTGACCGTCAGGATAACGAGGAAGCAGGTATCACCCAGGCTACCGTGGCAATACGTGGTCCTATGGCCTACGGATACCTCAAAGGGGAAGAGGGCATCCATCGTTTAGTTCGCATTAGCCCATTCAATGCCGAAGGTAAAAGACAAACTAGCTTTGCGGCAGTCGACGTAGCTCCAGAAATTGGCGACGCAGTCGAAGTAGATATCGAAGAAAAAGATGTCCGCGAGGATACCTATCGAGCAAGTGGGGCAGGGGGGCAGCACGTCAACAAGACCGATAGCGCAGTACGCCTAACGCACATTCCAACAGGTGTCGTTGCCCAATGCCAAAGCGAGCGCAGTCAGCACAAGAATCGGGCTCAGGCCTGGAAAATGCTGCGCGCTCGTATAGCCAGAATTGAGGAAGAACGCCGCGAAGAAGAGCAGCTAGCCAAATACAAGAACAAAGTTCGTCAGAAGGGTTTTGGCTCGCAGATTCGCAATTATTTTTTACATCCTGAGCAAAGGGTTAAGGATTCGCGGACGGAGCACTTGCAGAATAGTTTCCACGCCGTAATGGCGGGAGATATCCAAGCTTTCCTAGATGCCTATCTGCGCTGGCGCATGGCACAGAATGTAAGTTAACAAAGCCATGACGATTTTTAAGCCCAACAGTGACCCTCCGTCAGTTCAATTGGCAACAGATAATCTTGGCTTGCTGAATTTCAGCTGGCAACAGGATCGCTACTGCCACCGTTGGGCATTCGCGAATAGCCCGGACTTGTTCACCCTGGAATCGGTAGAGTCGGATGCTGGTGAGTGCTGGCCCACTAGCCCGCCTTTACAACAATTACACCAACAATCCTTTCCAGATGGCCGAGAAGTCGTGTTTGGTGTCGGCATGTCAGGTCGTGGACACTGGTCAGCCAGTTTTACGATGGTTCCCGATCTCAATGCCTGGATTATTGAGTTAGCGTGTCGTTCACCTCAGCCGCCAATCCATCTCGGTAGTAGATATCGTTGCTCTGGAGGGCTCTCCGCACAGACGAACGGCAAGGCCGTTCAGCTATCTTCCGAAGTCGGAACGATCGCTTGTATGGAACCAATTGACCCCGGTTGTACATTGGCGTTTACCGATGACTTCATGGATCTGTTACCGACAACTTCTCTGGATAAGCAATTGGGAGCCACGATTCAGTGGGCATTTCGAATTCGAATTGTCTAGATCAACTCGACTGCATACCAAAAAGCAAATAACAAAAGGGCAGCGTCAGAACCAAAATATGCTGCTTGTTATTGCAGCTGGTTGTTAGAGCAAATTTCACATAAGAGCAGCGTGTTTTCGCCCAATTGATCAGTGATTTCCTTGAAAATACCAATATACGTCCATGCGACTCGCACTAGCAGGGTGATGAAAAAGTCGATTTGCAAAATCTTGTAGACGATTAGTAACGCGAAGCGTCTGCGAGCGGCTGGGCACATTCCCTCGCTGACGCTTCGGGTTACTTTTTCAGCAGCCTGCTAGTGAAATCCCCAGTCGGCCCAAGAAGGCATTCTTAACGACTCCTGGCCCGCTCCCATGCGCAGGATATTCCAACCCGTAGCGCCAGCTACTAGCCCAGCAAGGATGGTAATGAATCCACGTACGAGTTGGAGCAGCTGATCCTGTTTGACAACATATACGCCAGGATTATCAGGAAGATAAGTTACGGTCACGGTACCGTACGCCTTTCTGCAACCTCCTGGTTTAGTCAACAGGTTACAGTAACCTTTCCCGTCTACATGTTTCTGCAACCAAGGCTCAACCATGCGCAAGTTGTCTGGCTGCGATCCATACCGATATGCGAATTCCACCGTATACCCAGCGTCATCGGCATTCGATGCATTCGTGATTGCAGCTTCTTCCTCAACACCCTTTTGAATTACATAGTAATCGACGCCAAAATTCCAGACCCCAATCGCTAGCAAACCAATTGAAGCGAATAGGATCATGGATGACCCGATTGTGGAGCGGAGCAAACGATTGATGAGACCCAAGAACATCGTGCTGACCGGATCATCGCGGTAGTCATAGTGCCCCGTACGAAAAAACATGTTGACTCCTACAGCTTTCGCAAAGGTTGGTGATACGGGGCTGCAACAAACTCCGAGCGGTTCGTTACTTTTGATATAGCTCACCCGCCTTTGCGCCGATGGATTCCATATTCTCCACAGCCCTGGCATGGCCCATGTGCTGGTCCGTCTGTAGCAATTCTGCTCAATAAGAGGCTTATATCGATCGAAGCCCTGGCATGAATCGGATGACTCTCGCAAAATTGAAAACGGGTGTTTTTTTGCACCCGTTAATTGAGAATACGATCGCCTTGCAACTCGAATTTGCGGTAGCCCACGCTTTTCCAAGCTTGCTCTATTTCTTGTTCTTGTTAAGTAGCTCACCTGGTTCGCTATCTGCCAATTCGCGCAATGTACTCGCCAGTCTCCCCTCCGCTTCATCGTAATTGCGCCGGGTTCCGTCGGCTCGTATAATGTACCTGAGTGGTTCATCTCCTGAATCATCGTAAACAAGAGAATCAGGAGGAATTTGTAATTCGAGATCCGCGCGGGTACATTTCAAAACCCAATGATTAGCAGCAATCACGGATTGATTAAGCAATGAACCATCCGGATTATAATTCGACGCTATAACGGACATCAGTCTGGGCCGGCCTTGAACTTGATCATACACATACCGATACCTGCTTTGCGGAATCCCGTTGTTACTGGTTGAAACGTAAATCGCCCGCCAGTCACAATTCTGAGCAAGAACCACAGTCTCGTCACCGAGTTCAATTCGGACAATCACTCCTTCATCGGGGTCTCGAACAATGGGAAACTTGGCATTTCCGAGTGCCGCAATTTCTGCGTATGGGCGAACTGCAAGAGGATCTACCCAGGCAAGAAAGAAATCCGTGACCGCAAGCGATTGAATAATCGAGTCTCCACGTTTCCTAGTCACAGCCTGATGGAAACCCTCCATCGAGTCGTAGGGTCCGTCAATACTCAAGCTTTGTTCGTCTAATAAGTTATACCTCCTATCGCCTAGGTCCAATCGCATTCCTGTTTCATTGCGACGACAAAAGCGTCCCTCTACCGACAAGTCTTGAGGAGTACTCCGCTCTAGAGGTGAGGCAAAAGGATTTTCCGAGCTCGCGGTATTTATCCAAGTATTCGTGTAATGAAAACCGCAGATAACTTCGTTGACCCGCGTCTGAGCCCATACTCCGGCAAGTCGCTTGGCGGATATTTCTTCGCCTACAACTACTCCGGACAATACGCTCAGCAGAATAGAAACTTGCCACACTTGCGTGCGCTTCAAATTCGACATCTTTAGACCTTTTGCGTAAGTTGGATGAAGCGTAGGGCGTTGCATCGCCTAGATCACAAAACTAAGTACACACAAGCAACATCTGTAGTTGTAAGATGTGTCGCTCAATTAGCAAGAAGAATCTATCTGAATTCGAGTGTTTTTCGCTGAGCGCCAGCAAATCCCAAATGCGAATGACCATCACCAACACTGCCGCGATCAATGAGGCTGCTTTCGAACCATTGCGTCGCAACATCCGATTCGAATTTTGTACCATCCCTGACTGAGACTTTTGAGTTGGTGGCTTTCGGTCGCACACCTTGGCTTTAATCTCCAATTGAATGCCAAACCTACGCTCGCGAACTCGGGAAGGGTCATTAGGCCCAGCGCCGTAACCAGGTTTCAAAAACTAAAAGATTCCATAAGCGATAACAATGATTGATTCGCCCGGACATATGTTCGTCAATCAGTCGGCGAAGCGTATCTGCTTGAAAATAGGCGTGGCAATGCGAGTCTGTAGACAATAGTCGCTCATGCACAAGTACTTTTAGTTCGCTTTGAAACCAACTGGCTAGTGGAACACCAAAGCCCATCTTCTTGCGAGTCCAAATTTGTCTCGGTAGTTGGCGTTCGAATGCAGTCCTCAGCAATCGCTTTCCGCCGCGCCAACCGAATTTCAGCTTAGCAGGTAAACTTGCGGCTAGTTCGACAACGCGATAGTCAAGAAACGGCTGCCTACACTCCAGACTATGGGCCATGGATGCAATATCGACCTTGGTCATTAAATCACACGGTAGATAGGTGTTTAAGTCAGCCAACGAAGCTTTGGATACCAAGTCTCGATTGCCAATCATACGCCAGGCTGCCTCGAAAAATTCTGCTGGGTCTCCGGGCGGTAACGTGGCCAGAAAATCATCGCGATAAAGGTCTGCCCGAATGCGCTCGGGGAATATCTGTAACCAATTCATAAACCGGCGTGACAAAGGTTGATTGAGCGCTTCCCCAAAACGTTGAAGCCGTCGCACAAACGAGCGCTGACGATTCGATGGAGGTAAACCTTGAATCCAACGACTGCCTAGAACTGGGCCAAGTGGTACGAAACGATCGAACATATGGCTAAGCCAGAGTGCTCGGTAACGGTCGTAGCCGGCGAATAACTCATCTCCGCCATCGCCGCTTAGCGCCACGGTAACAAATTGGCGGGTCCACTGTGATAAATACCAAGTTGGAATTGCCGAGCTGTCGCCAAAAGGTTCATCATAATGCCAGACTAACTGATCCAAGATAGAAACCGCGTCCGGAGTTACCTTGTACTCATGATGTTCCGAGTGCACCCACTGGGCTACCAATCGAGCGTAGGACGTCTCGTCGTAATCTGCTTCATGGAAGCCTATACTGAAGGTATGTAAGGGCTGGTCTAGTTGTTGTTGGGCCAATGTAACGACGAGCGATGAGTCAATCCCGCCGGACAAAAATGCCCCCAGCGGGACATCACTGCGCAGCCGCAAGCGAATGGAATCCGTTAGCAGCTCTTGTAATTGTCGCGCTGCCTCCACTTCGGATATTTCTTGCTCCGCCTGCCAGTTGAGGCTCCAGTACTTGGAAACCTGTATGCCAGTGCTATCCAAGACTGCGTAATAGCCGGGTGGTAACTTCCGCGAGGCCTGGTATATCGTATGAGGATGAGGGACGTACTGGTAAGTCAGAAACTCGTCTATTGCTGCGGGATTGATATCTCTGCAAAAGTACGGAGCCTCTGCCAACGACTTCAATTCGCTTCCGAAAATCAAGCTCTGCCCGGGCAAATACTGGTAAAAAAGTGGCTTCTTACCCAGTCGATCTCGGGCCAAAACGAGTTGACGTTTTCGCCCGTCCCAAATGGCAATCGCAAACATGCCATTAAGATGCTGAAAGCATTCGGGGCCGAGATCTTCATAGAGGTGAACGATCGTTTCCGAATCACTGTGGGTCTGAAAATGATGCCCTGAACCTTCTAGACGGCGCCGAAGATCTCCGTAGTTGTAGATTTCGCCATTGAAAACCAACCATATACTACCATCCTCATTGCTCAAAGGCTGGTGCCCGGTCGCGAGATCAATAATTGACAAACGCCGAAACCCCAGGGCCACACCAGGAATTGTACCTGCCGGATCGGGTCGCAACGGCTGTTGATAGGTACCGCGATCGTCGGGCCCACGGTGTTGAAGGCTATCTACCATGCGATCCAAAATGGAGGCTGATAAATTGTGGTCGGGTTCGAACCAGAGACCTCCGACAATTCCGCACATGGAATCAATCCACCTTTCGTTTCGAGTGTAGCCTGAGGACTGGTGAACGCTGAGCCTTTAAGCACTCGAATTGGAACAAAAGCGAGCGACAGCGAAATGCCTCAACTATAACATGGCGGATTATCGGGCGTCAGACGGACCTCCAAGTCTTTGTTTTTTATCTCTTCTCTCTTTTGCCTAGTACAAGCTTGCGCAAAAACCTGGAAACGCCATTGCCCGACAAAATCGGTTGGATTAGCGAATATCGAGCGCGTGTCGATGAACGGAACTAAAATAGCGACGAATGAAACCGGCAAGGCCCTGCCTCAATAGCGGTGCGGAATTGATCTGTGAGCCGAAGTAAGGCCTCGGGTAGCACTCGAGGCCAGGCCGCTCACCGGCATGTTGATTTCGAGAGCCGAAGGGCGTGAGGCCTCGGGCACTGACTGATGCCCGGCCGTCACGCGTCTCGGCTCGCAGTGATAAATCCGAGTTCATTATCGCGCACGCTCATTTGGAAAGCACCTATGTAATAAATGCGGTCCGTGCGTGAAACGAACTTTTGATTTTGCATGACTCCGGCTTGCGCGATAGATTCATAATTCCAGAAATAACCCGCTGAATAGCCATTCCCACGATCCCATAAAAGATCACGACCACATAAATGATACTGTATGGCCAAGCCGCATAATAAAAACAACCATCCGTCGCGCAAACGCCGCCGTCAGAGAAGACGACACCAATCTGCGGGGCGAGTCCCTGGCTCATTAAGAGTTTCTCGAGATGCAGTAGCCACGACCGTTCGAGCGATCGGTTACGATTCAACTGGCATTGAGGATCATCCGAATTTCGATATTAGCCAATTGCCCAAGCTCCTTGGAAAATGGCAAAAAGTTTGGGTGGATGTAACGGGACTGGGAACGGAAGCCACTCTCAGAGAGCTTGGCCAACAATTATTACTTCACCCGCTGGCCCTCGAAGATACGATCAATGTGCATCAACGCGCTAAAGTCGATTTGTATTCCGATCATCTATTCTTCGTAGCCCACATGGCTGCGTCACAACCTGACCGATTGACTGAACAGTGCAGCTTTTTTTTGAAACATAGTCTGCTTGTAACTTTTCAAGAACAATCCAATAGCACTTGGGAGCAGGTACGACTGCGGTTGCGTAATGGCCATACGGGATTGCAACAAGGTGGTGTTGATTTCTTAGCGCACGCGTTGCTTGACGCCTGTCTAGATAGTTTTTTTCCAGAGCTGGATCACTTGGGGGACCAACTGGATAGCTTCGATGAACAGGCGACGGAGGGCAGAACTCCGGTAGACTTTCATCAGATCCACCTGATACGCCACGAATTATTGCAATTTAGACGCATTATTCGTCCGCACCGCGATATGGTCAACGAACTGGTCCGAGACGATTGTATGTTTGTTACTGCAGAAACTCGCGTATTTCTAAGGGACTGCTTCGACCACGTCATTCAGCTACTGGATATTGTGGAATCCTACCGCGAATTGGCAGCAGATCTGCGTGATTTTCAAATGTCTCTAACTAGTAACCGCTTGAACAATATCATGCGCGTGCTCACGGTGTTGTCTACTCTGTTTCTCCCAATGACCTTTGTAACTGGGTTGTATGGAATGAATTTTGATACAACGTCAGCTTGGAATATGCCTGAATTGCATTGGAGGTTTGGCTACTTATTCTCGTTCGGACTAATGGCCATCTTCACCTTGGGCATGATGTTATACTTTCGTAAACGAGGCATGTTATGATCGTTATGCGACCAAGCCTAAAGCACTTTGGTTGCTTGGCTATTCTGCTTGTTGCTGTATTGCAAAGTGGTAGGTATTCCGTGGCACAGGACGAATCTGAAGACAATTCCCAGCTCCGTGGCCTGCTAAACGTGCCGACGCCGACTTTAGGTGGAAAGCAACTTTGGACTGATCACTTTTGGCGGCAGGATTGGACCATTCAGCAAAACGCATTAACTTTGCACTGGCGACTATTGGACGCCAATTACGTCCGTCGCGCCTGGGGGAGCTACGAAGCCTGCCGCGCGGAACTCGACCGCAAAATGCCTAGTTCGGCTCTGAAGGTTGATTCCGTAGTTATTCTGATGCATGGCTTGATGCGTTCTGCCGACTCCATGCGCGGCCTGGGAAGATTTCTGGAGCAAGAACTAGATTGCAAGTGTATCTATTTTCAATACGCGAGTACTCGAGCGTCGATCAGCGAACATGCGGCCGCCTTGCGAGATGTCGTCAGCAGTTTGCCCACCAATGTTAAAATTAACTTTGTAGGTCACAGTATGGGCAATATTGTGGTTCGCCATGCGATTGGCGATTGGCAACGCGCTCACGACCTGGTTACCTTGGGAAGAATCGAGAAGGTCATCATGCTTGGCCCTCCCAACCAGGGAGCCGCCATTGCCCGACAACTTTCAAAAATCGGACTTTTCGAGTTCATTACTGGACAGGGGGGAATGGAACTGGGACCAAAATGGACAGAGTTTGAATCCAGTTTGGCTGTCCCCCATTGCCCTTTTGCCATCGTCGCCGGCAATTTAGACAACGGCATAACGAATCCACTCGTCGGCGCAGATGGCGATTTTGTGGTCAGTGTAGAGGAAACAAAACTTCCCGGCGCCACCGCCTTTCTCGAAATTCCCCGACTACATTCGTTCATTATGGATGACTCCATCGCTCAGACAGCCACACTGTCCTTCCTCCAGACCGGAAAATTCCCTGCCAGAAACAAACCAGAAGAGGGGAAGTAGGCTGCATATTTGGAGGCGTAATCAAACAATTCGGGGAAACTTAACTTGGAATTTCAAATGCGGCTTAGAACAATTTCCCGTGTCCAGTTGGAGTAAGTAAAATGGATAAGCCAGCGAGTCTTCTTGAAGCCATCCTGGTTTTGAGAAAGAAAACTGTTTAGGCGGGCGGCAGAAATAAATCTACCAATCCTAACCCGAAGCGTAAGCGAGGGACTGAACATGAATCCCTCACTTA
>JAGQOY010000063.1 GCA_020427005.1 Planctomycetales bacterium | reverse complement strand
CCTGCTAGGGCGCGGCGGTTAGTGCTAGCATTGATTCAAAAATGGACTTGGCCCGACGCCTGGAACGTGAAACAATGCGTACCAACAAGGACGCCTTGCCAAGACGAGTATTCTGCGGTCCTATTTTAGCGCATGTGGAAACAAATGTCTTGCGGTCTCGGCAAGGTCCCCGCTCTCCGTTTCCGAAAAGTGTGAGGGATATTGGCAGAGTTGGGCGGCAACGAGAGCGGGCCCATTGCCTATTCAGTATGAAGAAATTGTGTGATCGGAAAGTTGATGGCCAGAACGAATCCATAGTATGGAACAAGTAATGCGTAACGTGAAGTTGTCCGATTGGCTGGGGTACATACTTCTAAGAGTGTTGATTTGTGTCGTCCAGTCACAAACACTATCGACGCTCGACCGTGTTTCCAGGCTATTGGCCGTTGTACTTGCCCATTGGCTTCCCCTTCGCAAAAAAGTTATCGACGAGAACTTGCGTAAGGCGTACGGCGACCTACCGCCCGAACAATGCGCTCGGCTACGTGAAGCGATGTGGCACCACTTACTGCTCATGGTGTGCGAAATAGCAATTGCTCCGCGTAAAATCCATCGCACCAATTGGCGTGAGTACGTGTACATGCCTGACAAAGATCTACTCATGAAGTATCTAATGGACCCACGTCCCACCATACTGGTTACTGGACACTATGGTAATTTTGAGCTAGCTGGATATTTAACTGCCCTGTTGGGCGCGCCAACTTACACGATCGCCCGTCCTCTGGACAACCCGTTGGCCAACGAATATCTGGACCGGTTCCGCTCTTCCGCCGGGCAACACATTCTACCCAAAGATGGCAGTTCACAGGCCGTCCAGGACCTTTTAGCCGCCGGGAACACATTGGCTTTACTAGCTGATCAACATGCGGGAAGAAAAGGTTGCTGGGTCGATTTTTTTGGCCATCCAACATCTTGCCATAAAGCACTGGCACTATTTGTCTTATCCGCCCGAGCGCCTATGGCTGTTACCTATGCTCGACGATTGAATCAGCCATTGCGGTTTGAAATTGGTTGCACCGGAGTAGCGGATCCATCCGATGCCGATACTGCTTCAGAATCGCACTTTGAATCCGTTCAAGCTCTGACAATTTGGTACAACCAAAAACTGGAAGCTGCCATCCGCAAGGCCCCCGAACAATACTGGTGGTTGCATCGTCGGTGGCGTGAAGCTCCAACCATGAAGAAGAAGGAGGGCAAGTCGAAGAGTTCAACAGCAGCTCGCTGTCAATCTGCTGCCTAGCATTAAGAAACGCGCACGCAAACCTTGAATGCTTACCCAGTCCAGGCTAAATCTCATTCCCTTTCCAACGTGTAAATGCTTCCAGTGCGAAGAACTCTGGCAAGCCTATCTGATTGTAGCGCTCAGCTGTTCCTTTGTTTCGATCTTCTGCCCGCTGCCAGAACTCACGAGGATCCGATCCCGGGAATAACGCTTCGTCCTTTTGGCTTTCATGCATAAAGATGGCTTGGCGTTTGAGTTCGATGTCACTCGGGCTCAGAGGGACGGCAATCTCAATCTCATGAAGCGCATATTCTTGCCAAGCGCCACGGTACAACAGGACTTCGGGAATTGGTTGCCCCTCTCTCACCATGTCACTCAGGGCTTGGAATATTGCCTCGGCACAGACCCGATGAGTTCCATGAGGATCGGCCAAGTCTCCCGCAACATAGATTTGATCTGGTTTGACGCGCTGCAATAACTCGCGAATTATTGCGGTATCATCCGGTCCCATAGGTCGTTTGGCGATCGTTCCCGTACGATAAAACGGCAAGTCCAAGAAATGCAAATCCGATGCCTGACACCCTACATGCAAGGCTCCAGCCCGCGCCTCACTCCAACGAATCAAAGATTTTATTTTGAGAATCGTTTCATGGTCTGGTTGCCCCGGCTGTTTGTTCTGCAGCCCTTGCCATACTTCCGTCTGGACCTGTTTTGATTTTTGTTCATCAATTCCGAACAATCGATTGTACTCAGTCACCAGATCTGCCACGCGCCGTGCATCATGATCGAATACTGCGATATTACCGCTTGTCATATACGCGATATGCACCTGATGCCCATCCTCGACGAGCCGAATCAAGGTCCCACCCATACTGATAACATCATCGTCCGGGTGCGGACTAAAGCAGAGGCAAGTTTTTTGTTCCCGACTGGCTGGATGGTATTCAATGGTGTCTTGCATCCAACGAAAGACTCGATGAGCAATTTTCTGTGCGGGACCATGGTGCCGCAGCAATAGGTGTAGATCATGCTGGCGAAAGTCTTCGTCGTCCAGTTTCAGCAGTGCCTTGCCAGTTTGTTCGCACAACCATAGTACGGCTCGCTTCGTCAACTGTTCGTCCCAATTCACCTTTTCCAACATCCAAGGCATGGAAACGCCGGTCAAAGACCCTGCCGCAGGAATATCCAAGAGGGCGCGTGCATCGGCATGTTCCTGTAAATAGGATGCCGGCACACGATCGGAAATGATTCCCTCCAAAGTGTCTCGAATGATAGCTGCCTTATGCTCTCCCAAGGCTAATAGTAGAGCTCGCCGCGCTGAAAGAATGATAGACAATCCAACTGCGAGCGCTTGGAGCGGTACATTGCTTTCCCCAAAGAAATCACTAGCGCAAGATTGCCGGGTAATAGGATCCAAGGTGCACAGTCGTGTTCGGCTCTTGCGCATTGAAAATGGCTCATTAAAGCCGATATGCCCATTGCGCCCGATCCCCAGAATCACCAGATCAAGGCCGCCTGAATTTTGAATCGCTTCTTCATAGCGGCGACAATGAATTTCAACGTCGTGTTGAGCAATCTGGCTATCAAGGCAATGCACATTTTCGGACCGCAAATTGACATGATCACAAAAATGCTCTGCCAGCCACCGCCGATGACTTTGCGGATTGTCTACCGAAATACCATAGAATTCATCGAGACAGAAGACGATCACATTTGAAAAATCGAGCCCCTGCTCGCGATGCAATCGAATGAGTTCTCTGTAGGTTCCAACTGGTGTACTGCCCGTCGACAGCCCCAAGACAGTTGATTGCCCCAGATCCGAGCGTTCGCGAACCAGACGAGCAACAATTTGTGCCGCATGCCGAGCCAAATCTCGACCAGTTTGAAAAACAAAAGCAGGCAAGTGCGTGCCAGGAATCGGGCGAGCGCGAGACGACGAACTTGCCGTAGTAGGAGTTTCAAGCGTAGACACGACGACATCTCTAGAAGCTGAAGGGTGTTTTGGGAATCTAGCTATTCTACACAGCCCGATAGGATTTGTTCTACGGTATCAAGTTGGCAGTGGAAGGTAATGTTTCTGGAATAACAGAGTCCTCGCATTGGAACAGGATGGGTCGGCCTTGGCTGTTGCTCGCTGCCGCCCAAACAGCCTCACATTGCTCGAAAATCGAGGGTTTAGTCCCGGCCGCGCACCTCATAATCTTTAAACATTTGAGCGGCCCTGTTGCGGAACCCCAGGTTGCGATGTCAGCTAGCGAGCGTATCATAATCTTTGGGGCACGATTTCCTAAACGGTGACGTTTGACTGTTTGCCACTTTTTCCTTATTGAGTCCTAGCTGCCGTACGGCCTAAATCCACTATGAGTGAAAATTCGACGCAACAATGGTTTAATCTCGAAAATCGTTTTTTCGCAGAAGTAGATCAAAAACTTATCGAAAAAATGAGAGAATCTGTCCGGCACGCGGATCAAGCAAAGGCCATCATGCAGTTGACTGGTATCACCAGCCAAGCTTTGGCAGATGAAATTGCAGCCCTCAACATCACCCCGGATACATTGGCTGCGTTTCGTCTAGCTCCGCTAGTTGTTATTGGTTGGGCAGATGACCGCATGGAGGAAAACGAGAGATACGCCATCTTATTGGCTGCTGAACAAGCAGGCATTAGGAAGGACAGTCCGGCGATGGAAGTGCTGCAAACCTGGACTTCGCGGCGACCGAATGAAGACCTTTTTCACGCTTGGTGCGATTATGCCAAGTCACTTGCTCGATCCCTCAATGAAGCTCAACGCGAGACTCTTCGATTGGAGACCTTGCGTCACGCCAAGGACGTCGCCAAGGCGGCGGGCGGCGTACTGATGTTTGGTAGTGTAAGTGCAAGCGAAGCTCGTGTACTGGAACAGATTGAAGCCGCGCTCTCATAACTTCATAAGTCGTAGCCAGTTGGTCTCACTATGAATCTTGGCTACATTTATCTGCTTTCCTTTTTTGCGCTGATCGTGTGCTCCTTGTTTATATCTATACTTGGAGCATCAATCCTGCGGAACTGGCACTTTTCTTGGCGGTCGATTATCATTTGCGCTCTGCCGACCTGGTTGGTTTTGGGATTTTTTTCACTCGACACATTCCACCAACCCTTGTTCGTCGCATGGCATCAAAAGCAGAACACAGCTCTGCCGCGAGAGGGCTGTTTAATATACCGACCAAGCTTTGGACATCTGTACGCTATCTATACCATGGACCGTGAGAAATTCTCGTCCTGGGTAACACGACACCCTTGGAAGTTGCATCCTGGAAATAACGACTTGCTATTCGCAGACGGACCCGTATTGGGTTGCAGCGCCCCTGAACTGAACTACGAAACGGAAATGGCCCCCAACGGGGGACAATTAAGAGTCTATTATGAGAAGGGCAAAGTGTTTGTCTCTTACAACGTAATGTAGACAGCCAAAATCGATTTTGTTGTTCTAACCAACCATATGTGCATCCCTTTAGCCAGCCTCAAACTCACCGTTTATCAGCAAAGTTTGCTCTGCAGTCATTTTGAGAATGACCACTCTTATTCGCTTCGCGTGCGAGAAAAACTAGGTGTCTGCTCAATAAGCTGACAACTGGTTGCTATTTGCGTGGTACGCTTGGATCGGGAGTTCTCGTGTTTGTAACTACAATCCTAAACTCCCATCAATTCAATGCAATAGCCTTTTTTCAATCATGGCTGCCCATTATTGGCAAGCAAAATTAATTGTGCGTATGCACTGCAAATAGGAATTAGCTCTCATTAGGACGCTTGGGGATGAAAGCGATAGGGCAAGGAGATTTCGCCGGGCGTACCCGTACGTCATCAGGAACGCACCAAGTTGTTTGCTTGGTTGTGACCCTATTCTTTTTGTTTCTTCCGGCCTGCGCGCGACTAAGTCTTCCAGCCATTGATCCTACCGGACAGCGCATCTTTTTGCCTTTCCCCAACTCGACTTATCTTTCTCTACCACCCTTGCATTCACGTGGAGCGGAGCCAGGATTCCTACCTCAAAACGCTTTCCCTCAACCCATCACGCCCCCTCCATGCGTCGATGCCACGCCTGGCGGAATGTGCAACTTATTCAATCACAAGCCACTCGGGCAGTGCATTCAGGATCATTTCGACAAATACAACCCGGGGAAAGCCGGTGAATTGCAACTAACACCGAAACTAGTTGTTGCACCTGTGGGTGGCGAAGTTGTCCTGCTCGCTGGCGTTTGTGGTACGGACGGTTACTACGTTACCCGCCAACCATTGGAATGGATGCTTTCACCTGATAGCGTGGGCCAATTCATTGAAGTCGGTGACGATATGCGCGGCAAACTTGTGAGTACGCTATCGCACGCCGCCAAGGTAGAAAAACTCGACGTCGACTTTGCCAAGGGACGAACCAGCAACAAAGCGACACTGATAACGCGAGGATCTCCTGGCTGCGACGACGATATTCAACTACGAGAAGGACAAACATGGATCAGCGTATCTTCACCCAGTGAAGGCATTAGTCGCATAACGGCCTTGGCTCCGGAAAGTGAGATTTGGGACCGTCGACGCGAAACTGCAACAATTTATTGGGTTGATGCTCAATGGGATTTCCCCGATCCTCCTACACCTACGCGTTCCGGCACTCCCGTTGAATTGGTAACGCGAGTTAATAAGGCTGAAAACTTGGTACCAGCTGAGGGTTGGAAAGTTCGGTACACGATCCTGGATCCAACTGTGGCTTCATTCAGGCCGAGCCCGGGGAGTAGTCCAGGCCCAATTGAGAATTCACTGGACGTGATTGTCGATCGCGACGGCATCGCAGCAACTACGATCGTTGCAGCGCAGACTGCGGACGGCGGCATGGCTCGCGGCACCAGTCCCGTTCTGGTCGAAGTCATTCGACCTGCGCAACCTACCGATCGCCTGCCAGAACTTACTCTGGGTCGCGGGCAGACCTTTGTTACCTTCAGCGCTCCCGCACTCGCACTTCAGGCATTCGGTCCCAACGAGGCGACGTCTGGGCAGCAACTTACTTACGTTGCCAGCTTGCAAAATCCAGGAGATATCGACGCGGAAAACGTATCGATGGCTGTGATGGTTCCCGCGGGCACACGGGTAGTAAGTACTATTCCCGAAGCAAAAACTTATGTTCAAGGTAGTGGTGTGATTTGGGAACAGGGCATCCTGCCAGCCGGCCGGCAACTTGACGTTTCCGTCGTACTCGAACCCCTGCGAACCGATTTCACCTTTGAGGTCCAGTTTCTTGCCGAAGGCACTCCTAACTTGGGAAGCCGTGCTAGCGTTCAGACACGCGTACAAGATCCGCAAATAGATGTTGAATTTGCCCCCAAGGACGGAATCGCCGAAGCCGAAGTAGGTCGTACCGTGGAGTACGACATTCGCGTTACCAATAAGGGCCGACAAACTGTTACGGATTTGCAACTAACCATTGTGACCGATCCGGGGCTACCGGAAATGTATGAGGCCGCCAATCGTGTGGACCAAGAAATTTCCATGATTCAACCGGGACAAACGATTTCTTTGCCCATAGTTTTCCGGGTCCAACAACAAGGGCAACTTTCTGCGCACCTAACTGTCAAGACCTCCGATGGCCAGCATACCTTAGCCGAGAAGAAGTCCAGCGTTCAAGGGCTACCACCGCGTGAAAAACAACCAGGAGCTCGAATTGATATTGCATTTCCAGCTTCCATTCAGGTTGGACAACCCGGAATTCGAGGCAGTTTTACATTGCGTAACACCGGGGAAACAGGGCTATCCAATATTGAAGTCATGATCACCGTCGATCCGTCATTAGTTCCCACGAAGGTAGATCCCGGGAACGAACGTCGTTTCCGACCTAGCCCCGATGGAAGAACATGGCTCTGGACTCCGGGTGATCTCTTGGCCCGGGCAACAAGCCAGTCAGGTGATACCTACACGTCCATGATCCTGGAATTCAACGCGGTGGCTTCGACAGCTACAGCGAGCATCTCTGCTCGCGTACGAACCGCCGAAGGAGCCATAACAGAAGATACGGCCGACTTCCGAGTCTTAGATGGCAGCGCCATCCTACCTGGCACACCCCCAACATCCCCCGCCGCTCCTCCGGCTACGCGGACGGGTCAACTCTCCATCGATGTGAACGAAATCACTGGAGACCCAGTGCGAGTCAATGAGGAGTTGCGTTACTATTTGCACGTGGTCAACGAACAAAACCTACCTGATAACAATGTGCGGGTTCGCATTACCTTGCCTCAGGGCGTGGATTTCATCGGAGCCACTTTGGCAGGTACGCCTGTCCAAGTAGTGTTCGGAGACAATGGCACCGTGGAATTTGAGACGGTCCGCTCTGTGCGAACTGGAGAACGGTTGTCCTATGTCTTCGTGGTACGCCCCAGGGTTCCGCAGTCGATGATCTTGACTGCCGAGGCAAAATCGGACAATCAACCTTCACCCGTAAAAGACTCCGAGCCCACAGACGTCCTCCCGGCCATTCAGTAATAAATTCTCGCCAGCGCGGCTTCATTCCCAAACATCAGAGCAAACTTCGCGCGAGAGCGATGGTTTCCCGACCCATTGATCAGCGATTTCCTATTGAAATCGCACATGTTGCAACGGTGCGACTCGTTGCAGCTAGGGTTTAACCACCAGCTCAGCACAACGTTTGCGCAAGCGGTTCAGCTGTTCTGGATTTTCGGGCAAGGGTTCTTCATGAAATGCAGGCAGAATATGAGTCCACACCAATTCTAATTGCCCTTGCAGATCGGCGGTCAAGGCCGTCATGACAACCACCGCATCTTGCTCAGGAATGACGACACAGAACTGACCGTCCTTTCCGTCACCGCGATAGGCGTCGTTTCGACACCGCCAAAACTGAAAACCGTACCCTTGTCGCCAATCCGGATTTCGGCCGCTAGGAGCATCTTGATTACTTACCTGCTTAGCGGTAGCCAAACGCACCCAATCTCTGGGAATCAACTGCCGCCCATCCCATACGCCCTGCTGCAGATATAGCTGACCAAACTTGGCAATGTCTTCGGTACACAAATAGAGCCCATATCCGCCAAGCGATACGTCTTGCGGGCTCGAGTCCCAACGTGGAGCACCAATACCCAACGGCCCAAAAAGTCTTGACTGCAAATAATCAACCACTCGTTGTCCAGTAGTTTGCTGAACTATTGCCGACTGCATATAAGTCGCTGGAGTGTTGTAGAGAAATTTCGTTCCTGGTTGATTTGGAACCGGATGGGCCAGAAATTTCTGGACCCAATTGCCATCAGTTCCGAGCTGAGGCTGAGAGTCATGCCCCGTAGACATCGTTAACAAATCTCGAACTCGCATGGCTTTCAGATTGTCTGTCGGCTCCGGTGGGGCTTCGGCCGGAAAAAACCCAATCACAGGATCGTCGATACTGAATTTACCCTCTTCGACGGCTAAACCAACGGCCGTGGAAGTAAAGCTCTTGCTGAGAGACCACAGTACGTGAGGTTTGTCAGCAGCCTCAGGCGACCACCACCCCTCGGCAACCACATTGCCATGCCTCAAGACCATAAACGAATGAATCGCCTTGACCCTATCGTTCGCAGTTTCCACAAAAGATAAAAGTTGCTCTGAAGAAACGCCCTGAGCTTCAGGACTACTCCTCGGCAGCAAAATATCCTGCCCCAGAGCAGAACCACATAATAGACCGCCCATGACCCAAATTCGCACCAAGGTGGTCGTTGGCATGTTTTTGCTCCCATTAGGACTACCAAGCACTTAGCCGTACAACGAGACGCACGCAGTCGCCCAATTGAACAACTGCGTGTTAGTTTACGAATCTAGTTATCCTACGCCAACAACGACAACACTGAGGTCGCTGCTACTCGACACTATGATTTATACTCGGCAGCAAAAAAAGATTTGCTATCGTTGACGGTAGGTTTAATGGTTCTAGCCCCTTCTTTCCAGTTCGCTGGGCAGACCTCGCCATTTTTCTCAAAATATTGCAATGCCTGAACCATGCGTAGAGCTTCGTCGACGCTACGTCCCAAAGGTAGATCATTCACGACTTGATGACGAACTACGCCGGATTTATCGATCAAAAACAATCCCCGCAGCGCCACAGTGTCGCCAGTTAAGACATCGTAGTCTCGCGCAATCTGCTTGCTCAAATCTGCCACAAGAGGATATGTGACCTGTCCAATTCCCCCTTGATCGCGTGACGTATTGCGCCAAGCCAAATGGCTGAAATGACTATCAACGCTCACTCCCACGATTTGTACGCCAAGCTGCGAAAATTCATCGGCTCGATCCGAAAAGGCAATAATCTCTGTGGGGCAAACAAATGTAAAATCAAGCGGATAGAAGAACAACAATACATACTTTCCCTTGTAATCGGACAAGCTAATCTGTTGAAAGCTTCCGTCCGGCATCACGGCTTGAGCCTTAAATTCCGGTGCAGGCTTAGTTACTAATACGCTCATTGTGGGATCCTTTCAAAAAAGGGTTTAAATCTGCAAATCTATGTGCCTTGACTACTTCAGCATAACAAGTCGGAAGATTGTCAACGAGCGTCGCAAGACGCATACTTGTCATGATTTTTCTGCATAGTGCAATCCCCAGAAATCCTCAGTTGACTTCCTACAAGGACGCTTGACCTGCCTTCAGATCCTATGAATCAACGCATGCTTGCCAAATCTCACTTTGGCGGCTTCAGCTTGTTTATCGTCAGCGTGTCGATACCCAAGGGCACATGCAACTACCGTTGCGTAATCCGTTTGGGCTAGTCCCAAAATAGAATCGTACTGAGAAGTATCAATGCCTTCCATGGGACATGCATCCACACCAAGCAGCGACGCCGTTAGCATTAGTTGTCCAAGCGCAATGTAGACCTGACGACTATTCCAATTCAATTGTTGTTCAGGCGTTAGCTTTTCCACCGTGCCTACTAGCACGCGTCGGTACCCTTCCATTGCTCCTGAAGGCAGCTCTCTGGTTCGACAAAGATTATCCATGTGCTGATCCACGTAATCTGCTGTCACATTCCTTCTGGCTGCCATCACTACCAAATGGGAGCACTCAGCTGGTTGAGGTTGGTTCCATGAGACAGCTTTGAGATTGGCTTTTACCTCATCGTCCACCACAACTACAAATCGCCAAGGCTGCAGACCATAACTACTAGGAGTCAGTACGAGGGATTGTTCTATGATTTCCCACGTATCATCCGGGATTCGCCTATGACTATCAAACTTCTTGACTGCGTATCGCCATCGCAACGCATCCAGTAGTTCGTGCTCAACCTTGTCATTCATGTTTGCAGCTAACTCCACAATTTGTCGTCTTGCCGTATGGGCCAACAGTATACTCCGCCAGGCTGGAGTGAATACCCTCTGGCCCAGGACCTTGGCAGGGCGCCTGCGAGATGACACCACGCATGAATTCCATTACGCTTATAACCTTATTGAACCGCTCACATCGTTTCGAGGCTATATCCCATGGAATTAGATACGCAGTGTCGCCCTGACTTGATTTCCGCCGATGCTTGGTTGGCGCCCACGGCTTTCGTTCTGGGGAAAGTCCATATTGGCAGTCGGAGCAGCGTTTGGTTCGGCACGGTTATACGTGGGGATATTGAGACCATACACATTGGAGATGATACCAACATTCAGGATCTGTGCTGTCTGCATGCCGACCCCGGTATGCCTTGCTCGATTGGCAACCGGGTGACGGTCGGACATGGCGCTATCGTGCATGGGGCCACAGTACAGGACGACTGCCTAGTCGGCATTCGAGCCGTGATTCTGAACGGTGCGGTGATTGGCGCTGGCAGTATTGTGGGCGCCGGTGCGCTTGTGGCTGAAGGAAAAATGATTCCGCCTCGATCCTTAGTCGTTGGCACTCCCGCCAGAATCTTGCGCGAAGTTACAGACGAGGATTTTGAACGTATACGGCGAGGTACTGAGCATTACGTGGCGGCAAGCCGGCAATATGCCAAGGTGTTCGATTCCGCCAATTACTCGACTAATTTCAGACCTGGATCGGACAACAATGGTATGGAGACCAATTCCTAGAAATGCAACAGCGTTTACCGAACTATGGATTGTGAAATAAACCATGCGTTGGCCAGCGATAAAACTAGCACAACTCCTGCCGACGATTTTGCCGCCCGATCGCTGGGCCTACCAGCAACGATGACTGCAAAAAAACAAGCTACTGCCAGTCCGACCTGAAGCCAATAGTTTGTGGCTACTTCTGCGAATGCATAGACTGGCAATCGTGGCCACCAACTGAACCAAGTCGTGCCTTCGAGATCGGTGGCACCATTGAGATTCCATAGCCCAACGTAGGGAAGGTACATTGCCGGTACGTTCCAACTCACACTGCGCCGCGTTTTTTTGCAGCCAAACAACAATGTCAGCGCAATGATTCCCCAGATAATCCGTCCTCCGACATCTCCATACCAAGCTAATACCGCCCAGGCGATGAGGAGAATACTTGCCAAGCTCCAAAAGGCAGCATTAAACTCGGGCCGCTCGTATATTCTTCGGCATTTATCGGGTCCAGGTGAAATGGAACACGTTTCCCCTTCGTTGGTCGTCATATTTTGAGCCTACAGGGTTAATCCGAAAACTCTACGAAAGGGAAGGGCTCCGCAACATCAGCCTTCGAGAGTTCAGCTAGAAAGGGCCCCACCCGGTCAACCACAACTTGTTCAAGTAATACTCCTTTTTCTGCGTCGGCCGAGTGCGGATATCCAGAACCGGAATTTGTAGTTAGCAAATGCCATGGACGAGATAAGGCGACCCACCCTTCGCGCAACGCTTCAAATCTCAGCGGGCGAGTTTTACCTTCGTCGGCAGCAAGCTTGCCAGCGCTGTCTCGACGCACCAATTGAGGGGCATAACGAAGTATCAGGCTGGTCTCCATTTCCCCGGCATGATCATCCTGATGCTGGCAAATCTCTTGAGCACGATCTCGAACCATGTGGTACCAGTTACAAAGAAAAACGTGCACCGAAGTCTGGCCGTAGATCTCTCGAAGAAAAGGCTTAAGATCGTTTCCCCCATGACTATTGAAAAGCAAAAGCTTATTAATTCCACTCTTTTCAACCGTTCGAACCACGTCACCGAGGACAGCAAAGAGTGTCGTTGGCCGGATGTCGATGGCCAGCGGAAACTGGCTCAGGTTCGATTCTGTTCCGAATGGCAGCGTCGGCAAAACGCCGACTCGACCACCCATCTGCCAGGCCCTAGCAGCACAACGATCAGCGAGCTGTCCGGCTTCGATTGAGTCAGTTCCATAGGGTAGGTGCAGATTGTGCGGTTCGGTCGCACCCAACGGCAAAACGATTACTTGCCAATTGAGTTCGCGCACATCATGCAAAGTCAGTTCTTCTAACCTCCACTTGGAAACGCCAGCCGTCATAAACCATTGCCCTTTGATCTACGGATAAGTATTTGAGAGCCACCGGACGACGTGCATATCATTTTTTGCTCCCGGAAACACTCGCGAGCAACTCCCCCAGGGGCATCTCATTCAAATTTAGGATTCTTCGATGAAAAACGCCAAAATTCCGTTTACCCTACTGCTTTGTCGGAAGGATCGTAATTCGACTTATCCTTGGAAGAATGATTGCCGATAGAGCCAACCTAGCAGTAGTGCAAGTACCTTCCCATCTACCTGAATTTGGCAACTTGATCTAGCATCTCACAGTTGATGCTGATGTTCAAGAACATTGCGACCTTGCAATTGTTGAATTGAAGATGGATTGTGGAAAAGTATTTTCGGGTTAGGCAAAATGTAGTTCGTATTTTGTGCAGCGTACGCTATCCTTGATTAGGTTCACGCGTCTTAATAAGTCCATCTTCGATACTCTCCATCCAAACCTCTGCTGTCTGAAGAACTGAAAGTTCGAAAAAACAGCTAGGCCAAGCCGTGGTGGGATGATCATCGAACGCATGGACTGGCCAGTGAACGCAAATTAAACAGAATTTCCACCGCGATGATTGCACAGAATTGGGAAATGGCGAAAAGGCGTTCTGAATCGGACCCCCTACGGGCTCGAACTCGTCTCGGAAAGTATCGAATTGAGCGTCGACTGGCCCAAGGTGGCTTTGCCGACGTCTATCAGGCCATGGACACCATTGAGGGAGTCCGAGTAGCGCTCAAAATGCCGCACCAAAATGTTGTAACACCGAGTATGCTCGACATGTTTCAACGCGAGGCGCGGATGGTTGCCAAGCTTGACCACCCAAACATCCTACCTCTCAAAGACGCCAGTTTTATTGAAGGCCGGTTTGTAATTGCATCCAAGTTAGGTGAGAAAACGCTTTCCGACCGCCTCAGGAAGAGAATTGCATTTGAGAGCGCCCTAGAGTTAGCGATCCAAATGGTTTCCGCGGTTGCCTATGCGCATCGGATGAATATCATTCACTGCGATATCAAACCTGAGAACTTCATTCTTTTGCCGGATGGTCGCCTTCAGTTAGCAGATTTCGGCATCGCCCGAGTAGCTCAAAAGACCATTGATGGCTCGGGTTCCGGGACCGTTGGCTACATGGCTCCTGAGCAGGCGATGGGACGCCCAAGCATGAAAAGCGATGTATTTTCGCTTGGGCTAATCATTTTCCGCATGTTCACTGGACATCTTCCAGAATGGCCTTTTGACTGGCCCTTTAAGGGATCCTCCAATTTGCGACGAAAGGCTCATCCGGAACTAATTGCTGTCCTACGAAGAGCTTTAGAACTCCGACCAACTCGCCGTTACAAAGACGCAGATGAAATGCTGAGTGCTCTTACCAAAGTACGACGTAGAACTCTGCTTTTCTACAATCGCAAGCGTGCAACCTACGCTTAGAAGAAGGGTGATTTCGCCGCTGCTAATTGCAAAACGGTCCTTGGTAGGCGGGCAATGGGCGTGGGATCCAGGTCGTTATTCGACGGCCAACTGTGACACGCTCAGAAAACGAACACCGTAAACGTATCTTTCAATATCATCCAAATTATTGAAAGTTTCCTGCACTGCTCGACCTTTGCGAACGACTTGACATTCGAATACTTGAGTCTCGACGCCTGCCAAGAATATCTGAGCCTGGAAGCGCTCATCCTCAATTGAGTGCTCGGTAAGCAAGCAGGCTCCACCTGGAGACAGGTCATCAGTCCAAGCGCGAAGAGTTGTACCGTCAGCAAGAAAAACCTTGACGACATTCCTGACCATCAACCGGTTGTGGATGCGGCGACAATCCAGCGCTTCTGAATTCATGTGGTCTCCTCGCACAAGTTGCCGAATAACATTTCAGCAGATTTCTACAAAGGCGAGCTTGTCGAAAAATGCAGTACATTGCCAAGTTGATGAATCGACGCCCTAAATCAACATACGTTTTCGAATACAGAAGCTTGTAAGACTTATTACTAGCGCCAGAGCCAAGTGCACAAGAACTGATCCGGTTAGGCTGACAACGCAGCCTATGACGATTATGCACCTCGAAGCAGTCCGGGCTGAATGTCAACTGTCAACGGAGAATACTCACCCCGAGCTATCTTTTCCCAGGCAATTGCACCCATCACCGCGTTGTCGGTACAGAGTTCGGGAGGAGCGATGAGAAGGTCGCATGAATCTTGAGCTAGCTCCTGTTGCATTTGCTGCCGCAACAGCGTATTTACTGCCACGCCTCCCCCGATGCATAATCGCTTAAGCCCCGTAATATCAAGGGCCAGCTTAGCTTTATTGACTAGGCAGTCGACAGCAGCCTGTTGAAAGCTGGCCGCCATGTCTTCCGCTAGTTGCGGCTTCAATACATGCGCCGAAAAATCTTGCTTGCCGGTCCCAAAAAGGTGATAGCGTACGGCCGTCTTTAAGCCAGAGAAACTCATATTCAAAGTACTGCGATCGGAAACTAAAGGGCGAGGCAAGTCGAAAGCACGTGCATTACCTGTAGAGGCTAACCGACTAATTTGAGGGCCTCCAGGATAGGTTTGACCGAGCATGACGGCTACTTTATCAAAGGCTTCACCCACGGCGTCATCGATCGTCCCACCCAGGTACTTCCAGTGATGAGGGCTATGGCAGTGGTAAAGGTTCGTGTGACCACCGCTCACGACAAAGCCCACACATGGAAAAATGCTTTCTTTACGCCCCAATTGGCAAGCGTAAATGTGAGCCTGAACGTGATTGATCGCTACCAACGGTTTTTTCCAAGCCACACACAGCGCCTTCGCCGCAGCCACCCCCACAATCAGTGAACCGGGCAACCCAGGCTCAGTAGCCACCGCAATAGCAGACAGATCATCGACAGGCTCAATCCCAGACTCGCTAAGCACCTTCTCAACCATGGGCACAATGTTTTCTAAGTGAGCTCGAGCGGCTAATTCAGGTACTACCCCTCGAAACCTGTCATGCACTCGCTCTTGGCTTGCCACCGCTGAAGCAAGAACTCGCAAGTCACGATCAATAATCGCCGTGGCCGTTTCGTCACACGTGGTTTCAATTGCCAAGACACACACGAAAAGCTACTTCCTTAGAATGCAAGACTGATTTTTCGAGAGAGAAAGTGTACCATGGTCCGTCAGTCTACTGCGAGAGCCTTCCATTTGAATGAAATTCTGGGGTAAGTCACGAACATGAGTATCGCTCCACCCATTGATCCAAAGCTGATTGAACGGCCTGATCCTATCCTGATGCGTTACTATTTTTTGGTGGCCCTCATGTCCGGACCGGCGTTTCCTTTCACGCTGCTTGCTCTTTATTTTCGTTACATCACCTTGCGTTACAAAATTGATGACTCGGGCGTCTCCATGCGTTGGGGAATCCTGTTCCGCAAAGAAGTCTACCTGACATACCGACGCATTCAGGATATCCATCTGACTCGCAATTTCGTGCAACGCTGGTTTGGATTGGCCAAAATCAGCCTGCAGACGGCCTCGGGAAGTAGTCAAGCCGAATTGTGTATTGAGGGAATACTCGCTGCCGAACAACTGAGGGACTTTTTGTATACGCGCATGCGTGGTGCGAAAGGATCTGCGTCAACCTCGACTCATGCCATGCCGGCGCAAGATCCGGGGCCAGCAAATCTTCGAGATGAGGCTACCGTCGCGCTCTTGGGTATTCGCGATGCACTGCAACAATTAGTCACCAGACAATCCACAGATGATGCGGGAGGAAGGTAATGTTTGTGCCAGAACAAGCCCTGCTACGCGCTAGTCAATGGTGTTATCGTGGCGTCTGGAGCCTAATCACACGGTGGCTAAAAGTTCCCGAATTACCTCCAGCATTGCTTGGAGCCGAAGATCGGGATATTCGACGTTTTCGACCTGCGCAGGGCTTTCTCCGCTACCAAAAGCTCTTCTTTTGGATCGGATTGACCATTTTTGATGGTGCACTATTCATTGCTTGGATAGTTCTGTTGCTGGCGGCCCCTTGGATTGGAATTATCCTTACGCCAATTATTTGGGCCATTATGATCCTGCCAGACATCGTCGCTTATATTGCCATTCACGTTCGCTATGACACCACCTGGTATGTGCTCAGCGATCGTAGCTTATGGATTCGGCGTGGCATCTGGACGATCCATGAAACTACCATCACCTACGATAATATTCAAAATGTCTCCATCCAACAGGGCCCCGTACAACGCCACTTTGGTATTTCGAATGTGATCGTAGAGACTGCCGGCGGCGGTATGGTTGCCTCCCCACATGGCCAATCGACTAATAATGGACACGTAGGTTTGCTGGAGGGAATCGATAACGCAGCAGAGGTGCGTGAACTGATCCTAGAAAAGTGGCAACAGTCACGTACCGATGGGTTGGGTAATCTGACGGCAGACCAAGATGAGTTGCCCATGGAACTGGCTGGCGGTTTCTCGTTACAGCAAGTAGGTCTGCTACAAGAGATTCATCAGTTAGCGCAAACTTTAGCCAAACACTGAGTTTAGCCGGCACGGCCATTATTCATTAAACGCTCCGCCTCATTTGTTAACGCTCCAAGCAGACGCAGGACGCAGTGCGGACAAGCCTGCGCCAAACAGCGGGGTTTGACAAGTTACAATTGATTACCCCTTGGAAAGTAGGTCTGACTAGGCGATGAGGGAATACCTCAAACTCCTCTAGACACCACCCCTGTAGTGCAACTTGGATCAGCGTCTCTGCCGGACTGGCGCATCAATGGGAATCAGTGGAAAATCTACTGAAGGCTGATGTTGTTCAGCCATTTTCAAAGTCAGCTGTTCCACAATCTCAGGATTTTGTGCCGCCACATTTTTTGATTCGCTGGCATCCGCTTGCATATCGTACAATTCTACTTCAAGGTTGCCTTGAGACATGTTCTGACGCACCGCCTTCCATCGGCCCATGCGAAGCGACTGCTGTCCACCGTAGCCTGGGAACTCCCGGTACAAAAACTCACGCTCCGGTTGGGATTGGCCAAGCAACACTCTGCTCATATCGACTCCATCAATCTTTTCGGGGATCGATTCTCGATTTCCAGTCATTGTCAACAGAGTCGGCATCCAGTCCTCGAAGCCGCTCACGCGATCACTTTGACTACTAGCTGGAGTGTGTCCCGGCCAACGTACGATGCCCGGAACTCGGACGCCGCCTTCATACAGAGATCCCTTCAGCCCTCGAAGCGTTCCGACACTTTGGAAGAATTCAACATCAACTTCTTCATTCAAATGAGTAGCACCATTGTCGCTCGAGAAGACAACGATCGTGTTTTCTGACAGCCCTAGGTCTTCCAATAACCTCAGCAACTTGCCAACATTACTATCTAACTTACTGATCATCGCAGCGTACGCGGCTCGGGGTGTGAAATGTGGTGTGTAGCCACCCGTCTGGCGCACAAATGGAGGGTCATTCCAGCCCAATTCTAAATAAGGCTTCAATTCGTCATCCGGCACATGGAGCGCGACGTGAGGAATGACAGAAGGGTAGTACAAGAAAAATGGTCGGTCCTTGTTGACACGAACAAACTCCAAAGCCTGCTCGTTGATTCGATCAGGAGCGTAGTCGGTACCCTTGTAAGAGTTGTAGCTTCGAGGGTCAGTCGGATCTGCACCTGGGGCCAGCCCACCGTGCCCAGGGATCTCAGGCGAATTCTTCAAAGCTACCCGCTCTTTGTCACTCCACAAATAGGATGGGTAATAACTATGGGCATGTGCCTGGCAATTGTAGCCAAAAAACCGACCGACTCCTTGATTCATGGGATCCCCAGTGGAATCAGGTCCTCCGAGTCCCCATTTTCCAAAGGCACCTGTCTGATACCCTAACCCCGAAAAGATCTCCAGCATCGTTAACTCGGAATCGGGAATCGGCCACTGCCCTTCGGGAGGTGTGGATCGGTTATCGCGTATGAATGCATGCCCCGGGTGTTTTCCTGTCATCAGCACACAACGACTGGGTGCACACACAGCGTTACCTGAATAATGTTGCGTTAGACGCATGCCATCACGCGCAAGCGAATCCAAATTAGGAGTACGAATTTTTTGCTGACCAAAACAACCCAATTCAGCATAGCCTAGATCGTCCGCCAAAATGAAAACGACGTTCGGTGCTCGGTCCGCGGCGTGCAGGACCCGTGTAATCAGACCATTACTGACTGCCCATAGGACGAAGCAGAACAGAATATAATTGCTTGAATGCCTAGAATCTGTCGATTTCATCAGTATCCCCTAATGTCCGTTTCCCACCCGGCAGGTGGAATTCCCTATAAACCAACGGCTATTCCCCAAGAGCCATGAACGGTAACTTTCAACCTACATGTCTTGTGGGCTGAACGAATTACCCTTCGTAGGCGGCAGTATACCATTCCCGCTCTGGCATTGCCGAATATGGCAACATCCTACCTTAAAAAACGAGTTGACCCGGCAGTCATTGACCGCGGCAACTTTACTCGACTCACTCGACCGGCTAAAGTACTTTTCTCACTGATTCAATCATTCCTTCAAAGAGATTAGTCAGAACTCCACTATCAGCGGACATCCGCTCATGCAACTCTGTCTTTTTGGGTAAACGTTCTTTCCGTTTCAGATAGTCAACCGCCGAAGATCAGTTTTTGGTTGGCAGGAATCAGAACGCTAACAGCGCGAACCATCGCGCACTACTCACTTTGAATCAGTTTGTAGTTGAAACCACATGAAGTTGCCCCCATTTTATCCAAGTGAGGTTTGTTATGAAGTTAATTGGCGGTCATTTTCACATGATCGGATTCGGCCTGTCCATCATCGCCGCATTCAGCATCACTAATGTTCCTTGTGCCCAAGCAGATGAGTCGTTGAATCAACTTACGAAATCGGAACACCTGTCTGGTTGGACGCTTTTATTCGACGGTGAGAACACGTCTCAATGGCGGGGTTACCAAAAGGACAACTTTCCAGCCGGCTGGAAAGTTAAGGATGGTGCTCTAACGCGAAGCGACCAGGGCGCTGGTGACATCATCACTAGGGAGAAGTATGAAGAATTCGAACTTTCACTTGAATACAATATTTCACCCGGCGGGAATAGCGGAGTCATGTTCCACGTCCTGGAAACAGGCGATCGTGCATGGCACACGGGACCCGAAATCCAAGTTCAGGACAATGAGGGAGGGCATGATGCTCAAAAGGCTGGATGGTTATATCAGTTGTTTAAACCTGAAGCCGATCGTCGGGCTCCGGAACTGAGTATTGTCGACGCCACTCGCCCCGCTGGACAATGGAACCAGTTGTATGTCCGGATCTCAAAGACCCAATGCTTTGTTGCCTTGAATGGCGTTGCCTACTACCGATTCGTTATCGGCGACGACGCGTGGAATGCAGCAGTAGCAAAAAGTAAGTTTGCCAAATTCGATGGCTTTGGCAGAGCAGGTAGCGGACACATCTGCCTACAAGATCATGGCAATCTGGTTTCGTATCGAAATATCAAAGTTCGCCGACTCGCGTCCGATGGGGTCGTTCCCCAACCGATCGATGGCAAGCTCGGACTGCACGGAGAACTAGCCTTTCCCAAACTGCAATGGCAGGGCTGGCAATCAATTGACGAAGATTCCGGACGCATTCGCAAACTAAGAATCATGGAATTGACTCCCGCCTCAGACGGCTCCAACCGACTTTTCGCCGCAGCTCAAAGTGGAGAAATATTTGTTTTTGAAAACCGCCCAGATGTGGAATCTTCTGCGTTGTTCCTTAATCTACACGAACAGGTTAATCAGTGGGACGCTCCTGGTGCGAATGAACAAGGGCTCTTGGGATTTGCCTTGCATCCCAAGTTTAAGGATAACCGCCAGTTTTTTGTTTGCTACACAGCCGCAGATGACGATCGCACGGTCGTCTCTCGATTCAAAGTCTCATCGAACAACCCTGATCTTGCAGACCCAAACTCCGAAGAAGTACTGCTGGAAATCAAACAACCGTTTAAGAATCACAACGGCGGAAGCATTGAATTTGGTCCCGATGGATATTTATACATAGCGTTGGGCGACGGTGGATTCCGCAACGACCCGATGAAGTCGGGGCAAGATCGAAGCAAACTATTAGGAAAGATATTACGAGTCGACGTAGATTCGAAAGCCAACGGAAAAGCCTATGGAATTCCGGCCGACAATCCGTTTGTCAATGTTGAAGGCACAGCACCTGAAGTTTACGCATATGGCATGCGCAATCCTTGGCGAATTGCTTTTGACAAAAAGAGCGGGCGACTGTGGGCTGGAGACGTCGGACAGGAATTGTGGGAAGAAGTGGACGTAATCGTAAAAGGTGGCAACTACGGCTGGAGTAGCAGAGAAGGCACACATGCTTTCGGGAATCGTGAACCGCGTTCCGATGTCAGTGCTCCCATTGAACCAATTTGGGAATACGACCATGGGGTCGGCAAATCCATTACCGGAGGACGTGTGTACAATGGCTCCCGCCTACCTGAACTCGCTGGCAAGTACCTCTACGCGGACTATGTTAGTGGCAGCGTCTGGGCCTTGACTCTCGATGCTGCGTCAGGCAAGGCCATACGCAATGAACAAGTGATTGAAAGTGGCATTCCAGTTCTAGCCTTCGGCGAAGATTTGAACGGTGAAGTCTACTACACAGTGGATAGCGCAAGAGGAGAGTGCATTTTTAGATTCGTCAAGTGAGCAAAATGCTCGCTCTGCTATTTAGTCGCTCACGCCTATCAACAATTGAAAGTAGTGGACGAGACGTCAAGTCCCGTCCTCGTTGGCAAAAACGACTTGTTGATTTAATCTGAAGTCAAAAAAACTCAAGGGTGAGCCGCTGGTCGCAAGGCAACGGGCGCCGGCTAATTCCCGGCCGCTCGCCGCTCACCTGTCGCGATTCATTAAATCAACAAGTCCACAAGCCCTATTGCCATTTCCAAAGACTCGCAACCTTGTCCATTACAGAACAGCGTCATTGTTCCGGATGGGATCTAACATTCGTTATTGATTCTCGAAACCAGAGTACGACCTTGCCAAGCATCGTATTGCAGCCTGACGATTGAAAAGGAACTAGCTAATTCCGCACTACCTGGCCCCGTGAAAGAGCTTAACCCGTTGTCTCCGCATTTAGACTTTGATGGTCAACCAGCACATCCCGGTTCACCTGGGAAATCCAACTCATCACAATTGCAAGACTGGTTGAGAAAGTCACCTCACATTCAGCTTCGAGTTCGCTTTTTTCTCACTGGTGTAATTCTTCCTATTGGCTGCTGGATCCCTTCGCTGCTTGGCAGTCCACCTCAAACTGGCATTCTTTGGCAATCAGGCCAACCATCGACATATGCCAGCTTGATGCTCCATCAAGAAGTAGCCTGGCCATTCTGGCCGTTGATCGTTCTTTCCATGCTGGCTATGGGAGCCTGGACAATTCGCCTGCAAGTTGGCCGGTTTTTTCCGATCCGTATGGGGATTTATCTCGGAACCATGCTTGCACTTCAATACGCAATTGTTGTGCTAACCATTTTTCCGCCGCTGCTGATAGCGAGTGCGATTGTTGGAGGCAGCCTTATCATCACAACGTGGTTCGGCACATTGCTATTACGACGCTCTCGACAAATAGCTATCGCCGAGATCATGGGGTTGACTGCCGTAGTAGCCTTATTGGCCACCTGCGCGCGTTTTGTAGGTGGTGACGTTTGGGAATGGTTCATTTCAATCCCAATCTTTGTAGTAGTGGGTTCGCCTATCTTGACCCTTCTAACCTACTTTCGGGCAAGCATTCACTTGCTCTCCCAGCCAATATTACGTTCTCACACTAGCACCGTGGCATTGTTTGCTAGTGCCTTGAGCTGGTTTGCGTTGTACGCTTACGCCTGGAAACTGTCGGTTGAAAGGCTACTGGCTGAATACGCCAAATTACCCCCACAACCACCAGATTGTTTCGTTTGCTCTGCTGCGGCCTGTGGTCACCCATGGCTAGTTGGGACTAATCCCCAGGACAACGTTCGAGTAAACCGGCAAATGCAGTATTTGAAATTCTTCGAGGCCTTATTAAAAACAACCGTCCCGCGTACTCATTGCCGCTTACGTCAGATTTACAACAGATGGGGTCCGAGCGTCGCCAAGACCATTCGTGGTAATCCGTGGTTCGCAGATACTGTCTATCTGCTATTGTTACCACTAACTTGCTCGGCTTATTGCTGTGCTAAGTTACTGCGAATCGACCTCAAGTTGGTATCGCAGATCTACCGCTCACGAAGGCTGTAGCTTGCGTTCCAAGAGTGCAGCCTCAATGCAAAGTCCCGGTCCAAATGCGAGTACGACCTGCCAGTGCCCCAAGCTGTTGCTTGATTGCATGGATTCGAGAATATGTATGACCGTTGGCGACGACATATTTCCTCGATGAGTCAAAACTTCCAGAGACGGACGCAGCTGTTCTTCGGTCAGATTCAAGGCACTCGCACAGGCTGTAAGAATCCTCGGGCCACCGGGATGAATCGCCCAATTACTTATATCCTGAATTCCTAGCGAGAACTGCGCCAACCATTGGCTAACCCAGGCAAACAAGTGCTTTTCGATGACTTCGGGTACGCGAGGCGACAGTCCCATTTCAAACCCATGATCCCCAATCTGCCAGCTCATGAGGTCGATTGAATCAGCAATCAAGTAAGAGCTGCAGTCTACCAAATTCCATTGATGAGATAGGAAGTCGTTTCCATCTCGAGGCCCGTGACAATCGTTTGAGCTTGCATCCAGACCGCCAAATACGAGCGCACCTGCTCCATCAGCAAAAATCGCATTAGCCACTAACTGTTGTGCATCGTCGGTATATCGTTGATGAAGGCTACACAGTTCCACTGCACACAATAACACCGTCGCATTCGCTTGGGCATTGCAAATCGCCATTGCGACACGCATGCCGTTGAGCGTTCCATGACATCCCATAAACCCAATATTCGTTCTCATGACACTGGGTGATAGTCCAATATTTTGGATTAATGAAATGTCGAATCCAGGTGCCGAAAAACCGCTACATGATATGGTTATCAAGTGAGTAATTTGCTTACCTTCCACTTGTGCATTATTCAAGGCTGTGGAAGAGGCCTGAATAGCTAGAGGACCGGCATGAATTCGATAGGCCGCAATCCGCTGAGCCGTAGTGGGTCCATGCGGTTCCTCGATTGTGGCCTGCTTATAGAAAGTCTGTGAAACGGTTGCTCCAGGTTCGGACTCGAGCAACACACTATGTCGAAAGCTAACGCCACTTTGCCGATAGAGTACGGGTAGAGCCTTTTCAAACCGTCGCGATACCCCCAATTCGATCGCTAACTGAGCTGCAGCACGTTGGTCAATTCGATTTTCTGGTAGGGCCGCTCCTACTCCCATCAACCGACAGCGACTCGCCGATTCGGCTAACCCCGAGTCACGCATTCCATGGCCCAGCGTTGTATGGCGGGAACTTGCTGACATACGCGTGCCGCGCAATGTGTCCACCTTGGGTGACGTACGAGTTGCATTAGCTGGCGCGAGATCCATTGTTTCTTTACTACTTTCTGACGAATTTCCCGTTCCCAAAATTCTTCGATGCCCGCGGACCAAACACTGGCCTGACGAACGATTGGCACAGCAAGCTCGGCAGTACGCAGAGCCCAGGACATACCCTCGCCGGTGAAGGGTTCGGCGTAACCCAGACTATCTCCAATTACTATTAAGCGATAATCACTACACTTTGTCGAGCGTCGCGTTAAGTGAGGCGTTGCCAACCAATCAAATTGCTCCCACTCGCAAGCAAATCCTTGACCGTTGCGTGTCAGAATCTGAGAAACTATTTGCCACGGCCGGACTCCATGAGCCAATAATCGAGGTTCGATCGCAGCCGCAATATCCACCTGTCCGGCTTCAACCGTTGCCATGCCTATATAAGCCTGCTTGTCGATCGTCATTACCAGTTTGGATTTCCGCAATCCTGGCACGAAGTGTTGCGGCAATGACGTCTGAACCCCAACGCGCGACATCGGCTCAGTTCGAGTTTCAAAATCAGGCAACTGACTGAGACTAGATTGGGTTAGCCCGTCAGCCACCACCACAATCTTGGCACTCACGGTGCGCGTTGCATGCCCTGGTTGAGTTAGCTCGAGCCGTCGTAATTCCTGAGTCCGATCAGACGCTTGTATAGGCCGCACCGTCCCGCGCGTGTTATCGTGGAAAACGACACCCGCGCGCTGGGCAAGATCAACTAGGTGCGCATCCAATCGGGCGCGGCTAGTAGACAACATATAGGGAACTGACCATCCGTACCGTTTTCCGTCAACGACAAACTCAATCTCTTGTATACGCTGGCCGCCGAGCTCCAAAACACTGGACAGTAATCCAGCTCTATCGAGCACCCTTAACCCACGCTGGTTTAAGCAACAACCACAGGCCTTTGCTCGAGGGAATTTCTTTGCATCAATCAGCAACACCCTTAGGTTTGAACCGAATGCTACTTGTTGTGCGGCAAAGGCACCTGCTACGCCCGCGCCAATCACAATCACATCCCACAGTTCGTCATGCTGAATTTCGCTAATTGTCATTAAACCGCCACATTAGGTACATGCGCTGTGGCCAGTGGCATCGCATTTTGAATTGCCCTAGTTCAGCCGCTCGCGCAAGCTCGCCAAATTCCGACCTCGAGAATGCTGCTCGAACTGACTGAGGACCATCAAATCGTACAACTGGCGAGCGAGACATGAGGCGGCAACCGACTTGCGCCATCCATAAACCTAGCTGGGAGCGAACCAAATCGTCAACAATTAGCAAACGCTTGCATCGTCGACGCATGCATCGAACAACTTGCACAGCTTGCTCAGTTGAAAAATGGTGTAGAAACAGACTGCAATAGACGATGTCGAACCTATCTTGTCGATCGCGGTCCCAGATATCAACAACTTCGAAACTCAAATCCGAACCGAACCTCGCCTGCCGATGCCTCGCATTCGCAATTCCCACGGCTGTTGAACTGACATCCCAACCTCGAATCGATATGGTGTAGCCTCGATCTAGCAGACCGTGGTAAACTCCTGCCGCCACATCGCCACCTCCGGCCCCAATATCAAGTACACTTATGCTCTCACTATCCTTGCCCAACTCTTGCCTAATGACTCTAACCAACTGCCTAGAAGTTTGGCAGACCCAGTTTATGCGACGCAACCCAGCTAAGGCACGCGCATGCTCTCGCGAACAGAGGCTTGGGTCATCCATCAACTCAGGGACCAATTCTCTCTGTCCTTGTAACACTAAAAACACCCTTTGATCATTCTCCACAATCCGCTGGCCGACCTGACTGTTTTCCCAGAAACAGATACATTAGAGGGTCTATCCTACTCGACATTCATTTTGCCAGGCAGTGCCAGTTCCAATGCTCCACGCCCTTCGCGCCATTGAAACATGGTCCAAACGCATCGCAATATGCATAGCAATTCTCATACCATGGATGATTTATGGTGCTTTTAATGTACGTAGTGGCAAAGCCAGCGTTCACGATTGGCTTCCTCAATCTCGGCCAGAACGCATTACCTACGATTCGTTTGAAGCTCAATTTGGGAATGACCAGTTCATTCTTGTCAGCTGGTCTGGCGCTACACTCAAAGATCCTCGACTATCAGCCTTACTTGACGCTTTACTATCGCAAGACGCCCCTAATCGGGCATGGTTTGACCGAATTGAAACCACGGAATCCGTCGTTAGCCGGCTGACTTCTCCCCCCATCGGTTTAGACGAAGAACTAGTAAAGCAACGGCTTCAGGGTACTCTGATTGGCGCCGACGGAACTGCCTGCCTGATCATCGCACTTACCCAGGCAGGCATAGAGGCGGCCGGGCAAACCATTGATTTGGTTGTCGATCAAGCGGCCGCCATTACTGGATATTCACCACGTGACATTCATGTTGTGGGGACCTTGTTCGAAGAGGTAACGGTGGATCGAGCCGCCGACCGAGCCCTAAGACGCCTTGTCCCTCCGTCCACACTGGCTGCCATCACCGTAGCCATAATTGCCTTGGGAAGAGTCCGCGAGAGTATCCTGGTTTTCATCCTAGCCGGACTAGGTCAACTCATGTCGGTAGCGCTGATCTATGCTACTGGCGGCGAGTTCAGCGCAGTTTTGATCGTACTGCCAACCTTGGTTTTCATGTTGAGTTTATCCACGGCAGTTCATCTGGTGAATTATTTTCATGATGTCGCCGAACATCATCTCGAACATATAGAAGCTCGCACACTGCTGGTTGGATTGCGGCCCTGTTTAATGGCCAGCATTACGACGATTATCGGAATGAGCAGTTTAGCCGTAAGTGAATTGACACCTGTGAGGCAGTTTGGCTGCTATGCAGCAATCGCCTTGGGCATTTCCACACTCACCGTACTAAGCCTATTCCCGTATCTGGCTCGCCTGTTGTTGCGAGTCAGGCCCAACCTACACGACCAACGTTCACTACGCATTGCCAAATTACGGAACGCCTGGCATTTTCGATTCGCGCGGTTGGCAAACTTCGTTCTTTCTCGTGCCTGGGCAATTTCTCTAGTGGGATGTCTGATTTTACTGCTAGCTACGCTTGGCCTGTCGCGTCTCCAAGCTTCCACTAAATTCGACAGGATGTTCTCTCGCCACAGCCCGACAATTGTCGGTATGCAATGGGTTGAAGAACACATTGGCCCCATTATCTCAATCGAAGTATTGCTGGACTTTGTGCGAGATGATGATTACGTTCAACGCATTCAATGGATACGCACCCTACAGCAAAATCTGCAGTCGTTACCAGAGGTCGGCGGGGCATTGTCGGCGGCCAGCTTCTTCCCTGACCCACCTACGTCGCGTGGCATACGTGGTAGCGCCGCTCGTTCGGCATTTAACACTCAGGTCCGAGAACACTTATCGGAAATTGCCGAGCAGGGATGGCTAGCCGATTCCGCGTACATCAACGACGGATCCAAAGCGCCTAACCAATCTGGTGAACGCTGGCGCATCACTTGCAAAGTGTCTTCACTTCAAGATGAAGACTACGGACATTTTGTAGCCCTCGTCAAGTCAACGACCGAGGAAACAATTGCTCGTTTTAGCGATCAGCCCGGGGCTCCAACCAGATTTGAAATCACCGGTCTCTCGCCCGTCGTCCATGAAGCCCAATTGATGTTGCTAAGTGACCTTGGCTTTAGCTTCTGCATGGCTTTCGTCCTAATCACCCCCATGATGATGCTTTTGACAAGAAATGTTGCCTTAGGTTTAGTAGTGATGATCCCCAATGTCCTACCCGTGGCTATAGTTTTCGGCTGTATGGGCTGGCTGGGGTTCCAATTGGACATTGCAAGCATCCTGACCGCTAGCATCGCTCTGGGCATTGCAGTCGACGATACACTGCACTTTGTTGCTTGGTATACGAAAGCAAAGCGACACGGCACAGGTACCCGCGAGGCAATTCGTGAAAGTTACACCAAATGTGGCTTGGCCATGTTGGAAACGACCTTGATCTCATGCAGTGCAATGCTTCCATTCGTGTGGTCAGAGTTTCTACCCACCGGCAATTTCGCGCTACTTATGACGCTGATGCTAAGCGGCGCCGTGGTAGGTGATCTGGTGCTCTTGCCAGCCCTACTAGCTGTCTTCGACAAAATCACAAAGACAATCACTAAGCGTTGTATCCCAACCTAGCTCCTTTCACCTGCGGCCACTGGCCACTGGGTCACCGCCAGCGATGGGCAACCTCGTTCGTCTTCAGCCTTTCAGGACTATTTGGTGGCTCTTCGCTTAACAGAGCGGACGTTGCGCTACTTGAACGAATACCTGGTAGTCTGCCAGGGCATGGGGCGAAACACCTGGACTAGTCCTGCCACTTGCCAAGTGTTCCCCACCCCAGGAGAGGATAACCGGGAACACGACGCGCATACTCTCGATACTCATCCCCCACATAATGCAATAAGCGCCGGTCTTTGGCGATACTTCCAACAAATATGTACACGGTCCAAACACCTGTCAGTATGACGTGGTCCCATGTCATGTGAGGCGTAAACCATATCAAACCCAGAAAACTCAAATACACTGGATGCCTTAATAGACGATAGGCACCATGTGTCACCAAGGTTCGCTTAGGTTGTCTTCGCTGGCGAATCCAATTAATCCAAGGGGTCCAGCCGGTTTGATAACCCAGCCCTGTCAACGCCAAACTATAGAACAGCGTTACCCACGAACCGTAAAAACAAGATACACAGATGTCTCGCCACCAACCTGTGAGTAGCCACACACCTCCCTCGGTGGTCCGCCAAGCTGAGAATATTGTTAGCAGGCTGACACAAGTAACACAGCAGTGAATGCAGCCAGTCCAAGCCGCAGGAATTCTCTGACGCATCCACTGTTGAACACTAGGTACCAACAGTATGGAGTGTGGGATGACGAAACCGACCGCCAAACCGAAATCCCAATACATCCAGTTTTCAGATGCAACTGCAATTGTCGCTGCGCCAAAACGCAAGAACATGAATAATTGGACTACGGTGAACAAGAATACAAGTTGCGTGGCTATCCCCAGACCTAGCCCCAGAAACCAGCACCACGAGTTGCTAAATGGTCTTGAAGCCGCGACCGAATTGGTGCTTACCTCGGTACAACTAGCGTTGGATGTAGCAGCTTCATTCTCAGTTGTGTTTGGAGAAAAATGACCCTCCTGCCATACGAGCTCACCCACAATTGCCTCCTGCTTTTACACCGACAAAACAACCATATTCCATGGTTCGATTCTGATAGGCTTCCAGAATGGCCGTAAACCTATCTAGGAACAGCACGTGTTCCTTGCCTAACATTCTCGCCAGAGCTCGAACTCCAGATTTCTCAACTCGAGATTTGCAAATCTCCCAAGTCTTCATCACTCTATCGGTCCACAACTGGCTTTCAACAACTTGAAGTCCAGCTTGCGAAAACCACTGTTCATAGTCGGCTTGGGTTCCCAGTGACGGGCAGAACATTCCCTCGCACACTCGTTGGACATGCTGCACAGTATCCGCACACGTCTCATTCTGACCAGCTAACCAGGCACAAATCGCCATCTTACCACCAGGTTTTAACCAACCGGCCGCACGCTGAAAGAAATTGGCTTTTTCAAATAGATGCTCGGTACACTCGATGCTCCAAACTACATCAACACTGGTTTGTGGAAATTCAATCTGTTCAGCATCCTGGCAAACAAAATGCAGTCCCGATCCAGGAGATGCAAATAGGCTTGCCACCTGTGCCCAACGTCTCTGCACGGGACTTAGCGTTACGCCAGTTACCCGGCACTTCAACTTGCTCGCTAACCAACGGCTAGAACCTCCCATACCACACCCGACATCTACGATTCTGGCACCCTTTTGAATCTCGGCTAGCTTCGCCAGGTGTTCAACAAGTTGCACCTGAGCCTGTCGTGAGGATTCGTTTGCCTGCCACAACCCATGGTGAATATGTGGTCCCCACATTAGTCGATAGAATAGTGTGGATAAATCATAGTGCGCTCGAATCGTTTTTTTCTGAATGCCGGGACACTCTATCACGTAGTTTCTCACAATTTGTTGGCTAGGGAGCTACAAACAGATCACCATAAACCAATAGCTCGTCAGCCACTCCAACAGCGCCAAAGGCTTTGGTGTAAGGCTTGATGCCGTAATCAGTTTGCTTGATACGGAACTTGCCGCGCACATGATTCCATCCCTTGACATTTTCAACGGTGACTGGAACCGTAATTCTTTGCGTGCGTCCGCGCAACAAAAACTCACCATCCATTACCCAACCTTCTTTGGTCTGCGAAACGTTGGCAATTCGGAACTGCGCAGTTGGGAATCTCTTAACGTCCAACACATCCGCTGATAAGAGATTCTCGTTTACTTGTCGCCTCGTCGACTCGTCGGTTTCCCCCTTTAACCCTACATACATACGGGCCTTACTGCCATCCGCGTCGAAGCTAGCAATATCAAACACTAATGTTCCTTCAGAATTACCTTCTGCCAGAAAAAGTTTGCCGTTCTTCAGTTTTCCCTCAACAGCATGCTCATGCCCAAGACCCGTTTTGAACGCATGTACGTAAATACGAGAAAAATCTAAATTGACATCTCCAGTTTGAAAACTTACGTGCTGGCCATTATCAGGTTGCTGAGCCCACGCAGCAAAGTTGTTCCCCAATGACGCCAATAGAAACGTCATGCTGACCATGAGTTTACCAATCCCAACCTGTGTAGCCATTCTCCAATCCACCGTTACTCCTCCTTGCGAAAGTGCTGAATCGTTTTCCCTCAGGTGCAAACTAATATGACTTGGAGCTAGAGAATGTGCTATGTCAAAATAGTGGGTTGGCCATTTGCAGAAGACCTAAATGACGCCCACACACCTCAAAAAATGGTCAAAAAGCACTCGTGCGACCAGATTTGATCCAATCAATAATCTCCAAGAAGGAGAGACCCTCACCCCCTCCGAAACTGAAAGGGAAATTCTGTCGCGTGGTTGTCACGTGGCGCCTTTTGATTCATCATGGTGCCACATAGCAATCGCCAGACCAAATATTCTCTTTTGCCAGTGTTTCTGCCATGTCCCGTTGCATCGAACGTTCTTGTCTGCTTCTTGCCATTTGTTTCTTGATTGGGCAGCCCCCTCAAAGTTCGTGGGCGGCATCTCCCAACGTCTTGCTGATTCTGGTCGATGATCTTAAACCTTCTTTTTCAGCGTACGGTCAGCCATGGGTCCATTCCCCAAACCTTGATCGCTTGACCAACAGTGGCATGGCATTCGATTTGGCTTTCTGTAATCAAGCCGTGTGTGCTCCATCGCGCAACAACCTTTTGCTTGGCTCCCGTTCTACATCTTTGGGAATTTACAGTTTGGGAAAGAACTTTAGACGCGCCGTACCCGATGCGATCACTATGCCTCAACACTTTATGGCTCACGGTTACCAAACGGCCGGCATTGGCAAGGTTTTTCATGTCGGGCATGGCAACGTCAACGACGAAGCCTCTTGGTCGGTACCGTTTCAACCTGACAAAGTGATCGACTACGTCCTACCAGAGAGCACTGATGGCGGTCAACTGACAAGAGAGGAAGCTTATTTCAGTAATCAAAAACTGGGCCAGAACCACACATTACCTAGAGGTGCCGCATGGGAGGAGGCCGACGTTGCTGACGAAGCTTATGCGGATGGACGCATCGCCAGCGAAGGCATTCGACGTCTTCAAGCCTATCAAGAAAGTGGTCAAACATTTTTCCTGGCCCTGGGGTTCACAAAACCACATTTGCCGTTTTGTGCTCCCAAGAAATTCTGGGACCTGTACCAAAGAGAGCAGTTGCCACTCGCTACTTACACTCAGCCACCCCATGGCGCACCCAGCTACGCTGGCAAGACACTCGGTGAACTCAATCAGTACAAGCCGATCCCGCAGGATCCACCGTTAACCGAAGCGACTATCAGGCATCTAATTCATGGCTACTATGCAGCACTTAGCTACATGGATGCGCAGGTAGGACGAGTACTGGACGAATTGACACGATTGAGTTTAGACGACAACACCATCGTCGTACTTTGGGGCGACCATGGGTACCACTTAGGTGATCATGGATCGTGGACGAAACACACGAACTACGAGCAGGCGGTACGGATTCCAATTGTTGTGCGTGCGCCCGGTGTCACCGCGGCCGGAACTCGATGCAATCAGGTCGTTGAAACTGTGGATATATTTCCAACTCTCTGTGAATTGACTGGCCTCCCGGCACCAGGCGGTCCCCAAACAATTGATGGAGATAGCATGGTCCCGTTGCTCAAACAAAGTGCTGACGCGGCGGTCAATGAGAGATTTAGCTACGCGTATCATTGCTTCCCAAAAAATGGATTCATGGGACGTGCCATACGCACGTCACAGTACCGACTCGTCGAGTGGAAGCACATGCGAGATACCAATCGCCCGACGGAGTACGAGTTATACGACTATCAGGCAGACCCGCTCGAAACTCGCAATCTAGCGGCTGATAATCCGAAAGTACTGGAACAACTATTGGCCATCCTCAATTCACAACCTGAGGCAATTCTCGAAGACTGATAGCGACTGAATTGTAAGTAAATAGCTGCACCAACCATCCAATCCTTGCGACGGTTGAACCTTTGGCTCGTAAACGTCTATACTCGCTTCATCAGCAGTCCAAGTCCTTAACAAAGTCTTGATCAGGATGGATATGCTCATACGGAACGCCAAGCTGCTCCGAAACTATGCGACGCACTTTCAGAGCCGTAGTTCGAGCACCCGCGGATTCGAAGTTGGCCGAGCGGCAGGAATAAGCGTCCCAACCCGAAACGTAAGCGAGGGATTCTTGTTCGGTCCCTCGCTTACCG
>JAGQOY010000062.1 GCA_020427005.1 Planctomycetales bacterium | reverse complement strand
CCCGAAGCGTCAGCGATGGAATGTGCCCAGCCCCTCACTGACGCTTCGGGTTACTAATAGTCCACAAGATTTTGCAAATCGACTTTTTCATCACCCTGCGAGTGCTCTGTCAGCATTTGAATTTAAGGGTGACAGTAGATCAATTGTCTCCATGGCTTGACGAACGATTTAGAAAGTCGTTCTACAATCTTCGCGAATCATAAAGTTAGATTGTGACCGAACACTAATCACGATTTTATTCAGTCCGAACGCAGATTTCTCTTTGAAGAAGAAAACCAACATGAAAATGAAATTGAATTACAAAAGGTGTGTATTTGGAATTGGGGTCGTAGTTGCGTTCGTTTTATTCAGGCCTACGCAAGGGCAAGATTCGGCAGCCAGTGGATTTCCAAGATTACCTGCGCCCAGTGATCCGATTGCTCTGCCTCGGGGCCAGGATGAATTCCCTGGACGCAGTAGCAATGATTTTGCTATTCCGGCAACGAGCCCAAGACAGGCGCAGGGGCAATTGGAATCAGAACCATCCTTAGATGCGGCTACTTTCTCCGGGGCCTCGAGGTTTTCGAATGCTGTTTCTCCCTTTGATTCAAGCTCCGGCAGCGTACAAGGGAATGATCCGTTTGCTCGCGAAACAGTTCTTCGCCATCGTATGGAAGCGGTCGTGAATTGGCGATCGGTCGCGGAGCCCATACCGGCGGATGAATTAGCACAAGCAAGCAAGTTACACATGATCATTCAAGAAATGAGCGCTTCCAACGATGACTTGAAACGGGCAGAGCTGGCCGATGAATTGCGCACGGAACTGACCGCTGCCTTTGACAGGGATTTGGCACAACGCGAAGCAGAGTTTGCAAAAGTTGAAAGTCTTGTAAAAAAACTGCGAGCCACGCTGGAACGACGCAAAGAAAGCAAAGAAGACATCATCGAACATCGCGTGAAGAGTGTGTTGTTAGAGGCTGAAGGGCTCAGTTTTAGTCCGTTGGGCTTGCAGTCGACTTCGACGTCTGCGAACAATTTTCCAAGTGCAGATTCAGGTCGCTTTCAGAACTTGCCGTCCCTTGACGCGAACCCGACAGCAGAGCAAATTAGGCAAGCCTTAGATGGTCGTGGTGGCACTCGTACAATGGGTGACCTGCCTCAGGACAGGTCAAGGCCAAATAATGAGAATTAAGATTTGGTTCAACCTTGCAATAGGACAATCCGGAAATGCGAAGCGTTTGCCGAGAGTCGATTTTTCTTCAGGTGCACTAGGATGTGTGTAAACTAATGAGCTCCGGCGCTGTTCAATACTGTTTCTAGGGCTCGTGTGTTGGCCTCGAAGTTTTCTTGATATTGTTGCTTGGACTGTTGACTGGAAAACAGATATACCGCTCCGGTATTTCCCTCATGCCAGCCGTAGCGGATGTCGCCATCGACAAGGCGTCCTTCCTGCAGGAATATCAACGGATCATAACCTGCCATTACCGGGCTTGACCCATCTGGGTCCGAAAGGAATTCCTGCATCGCTTCTTGGCTGCTCATCCAGTAGACACGTCCTCGATGCTTCACGGCAAAACGTGGGTCTCCGGTTTTCCATTCTCTCTGATGCTTGAGAGTCACTGGACACTGACCGCTAAGAGCTGGCGTGTTGGTGACCCCAGCACTTTGGCGAGGTTGGAAGGAGACGGTGTTTGCATTCACCGCTGGATTTGACGAACTGGGGACTTGGTGTGTGGCCAGGGAGGCGGTTGGGAGTTGTGTATTGGCCACCATCGCAGAAGGTAAAGGCTGTTGGAATTGTGGGGCTGGTGAGGCCTGCGCAGAAGTGAAGTTATTTGGAAAACTGGGTGTACCGGCGAGGTTGCCAGGTGCTGCGGTGCCGGAAGGCATTGGCATTTGGACTGAATTGTAAGGTGCGGCGTTAGTATTGCTCGCCATCATCGACGCATTGCCGTTGGCAAAATTGTTCGTAGTTGCAGGCATAGGCAAATACTGTCCCGGTGGTATTCCAGGACCAGCGGGATGAGTACCAGGAGTTAATAGCGATGGATTCACAGCCATGGAGCCGGGTTGGGGCTCATTTCGATAGCGGTTTCCAGTGAAGTGAGGATTGTTGACAGTTACTGGAGCGCTAACTGCTGTCGAGGGAGGAAGCTGTGGTTGCGCAGATGCGATCGCAGGTGCAGGCACATTGGACATGGTGGCTTGCGGCAAGCTAGCAGTCAATTGAGCGGTAGGATTGCTGGCCAGGGACCCCATGTTAGGAGTTGGCATGGTTGCTGTAGAGTATGAAGCCAAGTTGGATGGTACTCCGATGGTACCGTTTGGTGACCATTGGGCGGTAGAGCCAGCTGGTAACTGTTGTTGGCTGGCCAGCGTTGGTGCGTTCACGATGGCTGAGGCGTTTAGAGCTGCCGCGGGTCCCACTTGTACGTCAGGTCGAGACGTGTCGGCAGGCAATCCCGTTTGTGGATGAGAATAGAAACTCGGTGATTGCATGCCGGGTGCGACATTGGTTTGAACCGGGCCGCTATTGGCTAGCATGGTTGAGGAGTTTGGTTGAAAGCTAGGCAAGTGTTGTTGAGCAGGGTTCTTTTGTGCGGCTAGCATCACGTTGCGGTCGCGATTCATTACTGCCACATTCCGCAAAATATCCAAATAGGCGGATAGGTCTTGTGGGCAGACGCCTTGGTAAAGCGTTTTGCCATCTGGGCTGAGGAAAACGTCTGTGGGCCAGCTGTGTACGCCGAACTCGCGGGCGGTTTCAGGTTCTTGGGTCGCGTTGACATGAACACAGATGAAATACTTGTTCAAGGTCGAGACGGCTTCTTGCTGCGTATACACACGTTGCTCGAGTAAACGGCAGGGTAGGCAATTGTCTCCATAAAAATGCACCAAGAGTGGTACATTGAATTGTGAAGCTGCTTGTCGGCCTGAAGGTAAGTTGGGAGCCCAGCGAATCTCATCACCGGCAAGTGCTGTTCCACAGGCCAGGGCCATCGCAATCCAAAAGACATATCGGGAAGGGCTCATTACTCAATCCTTTGAGAAACGCGATCTGTGAGGTTGGAGATGTATCAATAATCATCCTCATCTGTCGAGATCGGATGCTCCGACTGGGTAACTGGAGCCAAAGTTGCGGAATCGAACGGTTAGCTCGAATATTCAGCCCAAATTGTTGGAAATGCTCGCAACTTTCTCTTGACACCACTCCCCTCAGAGATAATATTTCAAGGCGCTTAAAGACGTTAGGAGTCTTGCAGGCGGCACATTTCCTTTGCGAACGGCCGCCCGGTTGTTTCTGAGCTCCCTTTGAGAGCCACTCCCCTTAAGTGTTGAATTAGCAATTGTGCTTGTTTGGCGCTGGATGTTGTGTTACGCAGCACAGCATATTGCTAATGTGGGCAGAAGCGACATCAGATCTAAAGCTACTGCAATTCGGACTAAATCAATCAGTCCACCGGTGTAAGATTTGTTGATCTGTTCTTTCCCGGCTCCAAACGATACGAATACATCTGCCTAATGAATTTGGGCTAGTGGTTCCCTTTGGGGAACGATAAGGTTCACGGTCTGTCGCTTAGTGCTATACCACAGGGCGCTCGTGGGATCGGGCTTCAGTGGTTTTATTGTTGATTGTGTTTTTTCGAGTAACGGTTTCTTTAGGGAGCAACTGCATCCCCGGATAGGATGCCAAGGCTACCAACTATGAATGCGAGCTAATCCTGAATCTTCAGGAAGGGAAAGCATTTCTGAGTGGTTGGTAAGTTGGTTTGTTCATTCTTCCTAGGCTTGTTTCTCGCTCGTCGGCATTCTTCAGAGTGGAATTCTTAAGAGTCGTGTTGTGCCTATGACAAGTACTCAGCTCCGAAGCTTGTACGACATGCTTTGAAACGTATCTATTAGTGCTGGAATCTAACTGCATGCCAAAGAAAAAAAGGTTTCGATCGCGTTCTTCAAATAGTTCCGGGGGCGGATATTCCGGAGGTGGCCACAACGGTGGTCCCAGTGCACCACGCGGTGGAGGTAGACGGTCGTTTCGCGGCAAACGTCGCAATGCACCGTCGGTCGGCCCCAAGGAGTTTCCGGAGCCTGAGCTAGACGAAAATGGTGAAGTACCATTAGTCGAGTTTCTGGGAATCTTGGAAATGCATCCCAACGGATATGGGTTTCTCAGAAGTTCCGAAAACAACTATTCCCGAGAGCGAACTGATCCGTTCGTGCCCGGCACGATGATCGAAAAATTCGGACTCCGTCAGGGAGTCTGTATTCGATCTATGATGCAACCCGGACGTCGGCAACAGGGCCCACGTGTCCGAGAAATCGTTGACGTTGATGGCATGCCGCCAGATGAATACTCCAGCGTCAAGAATTTTGACGACGATAAAGTGTTGACGCCAATCAACCCTGAGCAGTGGTTGAATTTGGAAGTGGGGCAACAGCCGCTGACGAACCGCGTTATTGACTTGCTTGCGCCGTTAGGTAAGGGTCAGCGTGCCCTTATTGTGGCGCCACCGCGGAGCGGCAAGACCATCATGTTGCAACACATTAGTCGCGGAATAGCGGAAAATCACCCGGACGTCCATTTGTTGGTACTGTTGGTTGACGAGCGGCCCGAGGAAGTAACGGACATGCGTCGTAATGTCCAGCGCGGTGAGGTCATAGCCAGCAGTCTAGACATGGATGTGGATAGCCATGTGCGTTTAAGCCAATTGGTTATCGATCGTTGTAAGCGATTGGCTGAAATGGGTAAGGACGTTTTCTTGCTCATGGACTCCATTACGCGATTGGCCCGAGCATTTAATAAATGGGTTGGGAACAATGGACCTACGATGACGGGCGGTGTGAATATCAAGGCGATGGATGTGCCCAAAAAACTATTCGCAACAGCTCGTGCTTTCGCAGAAGGGGGCTCGTTGACGATTGTAGGTACAGCCTTGGTGGATACGGGCAGCCGGATGGATGACTTGATTTTCCAAGAGTTCAAGGGTACCGGTAACATGGAGTTGGTGCTCGACCGTAGATTGGCAGATCGACGAGTTTGGCCTGCCATTGATATAACTCAATCAGGAACACGCCGCGAAGAGTTGCTGCATGATGAGGAAACGTTGCACGCGGTTACCATGCTGCGTCGCACGTTGAATACGATGCATCCGGTGGAAGCCATGGAGCAGTTGACCAAGCAGCTTTCGAAATTCAAAACGAATAAGGAGTTTATTCGGTTGATTTCTGCAGCGAAGAGTTTGGACTAATTTGGCAGGAGCGCGCAGAGCTACAGGATACGATTAGAGGATGAAGGGTGCGGAACGGAGGCCGGTTTTTATTGTGCAATGAACTGAGCTTGATTGTGCATTGTACAGGGGCAATTAGCCCATCGACTGCATTCCTCTGTGCTGCCTGATAAGCTTTAGGCACTCAATCTGTGAGTCCAGTTTGTTGGCATGGCGTAAGGCAAATATAGCCTGAGATACATAATGAGGGGAGTTTTGTAGCTGGAACTTGAACAGCCGGTGGGTTACTTCCCAACGCTAGCAATTAAGTCAGCAGTTCAGCTAGGATTGGCTAGTTAGCCCAGGAAATATCTCAGGCACGAAAATATCTCGAGTTGGAAACGAGTTTATAGTGTGTTTCGGCTTGATGTCAAAATTTGCCACATCGTAACATCTTTTCTAATTATCATGGCTCGCATCGGTCGATGCTGACGAAGTATTGGTTTTTCCGTTTTAGGTGGACGTACCTCAATTGTGTCGATAGCCTTAATGGCTTGCTGTCCGGTGGTGCATCTGTCCCGCAATAAAAACTTGTCTAAGTGGTCTCAGCATGAAAGACTGTTTCTATTCTAAGAAATCAGTATTTGGTGTGCCCACTGCGCTCATCCTTTTGATGGCAGTCTTTTTCTTCGTGCCATTTGCCGGACGTGGTGCGCGGATGGCATTGCAGCGAACCGAGAACAATGTCAAAGACTGGCTGCCAAGCGATTTTCGTGAGACAGAAGAATTGGCTTGGTTCGCCAAACGTTTTGTGAGTGAGCAGTTCATTGTCGCCACATGGAAGAACTGCACGCTTGATGATCAACGCTTAAAGATGTTTGTCAGCAAGCTCAAAAATGAAATGGCGCCTACAGCGGATGTCGACCCAACATCTGATTACTATCGGGCCCAACGACTGGGGGCGGACTACGCGCTGTTCACTACAGACGATTTGCATTTTGATTGGGGTGGCAAGAACGAAAAATGGTTAGTTGATGAGCATGGCAAGGCTTTCTACATTACTCCCGACGGGCGACTATATCGTTGGGAGGGTAATCCCAATGTGGTCAGTGCTGCCTGGCGACTTGTAGCTCGAGCCACCGGGAGCTTCCACTTAGAGGGTCAATTTGTAGCTGCTTTGGGAGATCCTGGAGTCGAGGACGCCCCCAATCCTTTCTGGTCAAACCCAAGATTGATAACTGCTCCACTTTTCAAGACAGTGGAAGCGGGACCGGATGTTGTTGAGCATCTGGCCGGTGAGAGTGGCTCTCTAGCGACGCCAACGGAACCGGTGGCTGGTCGTCGAGACGCGATCTCGCGATTGACGGGGACACTGTTTGGCCCAGCTGTTCCAACTGGGTTCCAATGGCAATCTGCAGAGCTGCGAGAGTTGCTTAGCGAGGAAAAGCTTTCCGAGTTGCCGGCTGAGTGGGAGACAACTTGGGATCTTGTGATTCAGCAACATGTCGACGAACATTATGGTGGTGACCTGAATGCATTCAAGCAGGCAGATCCAGTCGATCAAAGCAAGGCCTGGTATGAATTTTTTGATGCTATTGCAGTTGACGAGCCACCTCGCCAAACGTGTGTAGTCATAACTCTTACGGAAGTAGCTCGTCGAAATCTTCAACGCGTGATCGGGCGTGGAATGATGGGGCAACCTTTCGGACGCGTATTTCAGATCAGTCAAGAATGTGGCGTTCAGCCACCGCCTCGACCTACCACGGCGCCACCTCCGTTTTCGTGGTTTGCAAAGAATCTTGCTGCCACAGAACCTGTTCTACACATCGGTGGCCCGCCGGTAGATAATGTAGCGATTGACGAGGAGGGAACGATCACGTTGGTTCGATTGATCGGTTATTCAATAGCCCTCGGGCTGGGGCTATCGTTGCTCTGTCTGCGATCAATCAAACTGATGACGATGGTCTTCTTTGTTGGTGGCGTGTCAGCCATGACCAGTCTTTCACTGGTGTGGTGGTCTAATGCATCCGTGGATGCCATTCTGCTTACGATGCCATCGCTGGTCTATGTGCTGGGCATGTCGGGTGCGGTACACATCGTGAACTACTACCGAGATGCAGTAATAGAACAAGGTGAGGAACTGGCTCCGGAAAGGGCTATCGCGCATGCGGTTGTGCCTTGTACTCTAGCTGCCTTGACGACGGCCATTGGCCTACTGTCATTATGTTCGAGCAACATTCTACCGATTCGCAAGTTCGGGATCTTTTCAGCCATGGGTGTCATGGCGACCTTAGTCTTGCTTTACATATACTTGCCATCTGCACTGACGGTTTTTCCACCCAAACGCAAGGCTCTAGAACAAGCGGGGCAGAAAACTGCTCAATCGATTCTCAACTTTTGGGAACGATTGGGAAGATTCATATTGCGTCGCCACTGGTGGGTAAATGCAGTTTGTTTTGGTTTGTTGATTGGGCTTGGCGTAGGGCTGCTCAAGATACGGACCAGTGTTCAACTGCTCAAGTTATTCGATTCCCAATCACAGATCATAAAAGACTACGCTTGGTTGGAGGAGAACTTTGGTCGTTTGGTTCCCATGGAATTAGTCGTCCGATTTCCAGAGACACTGCAACGCATCGACGTAGCCAACGAGGAACTAACGACTGAGCAGACCATTCAGTCTCATTCCCAGCTTAGCTTCCTTGAACGCGCGGAAGCGGTTGGGCAGATCCAAGATGTCTTGCAGCGTCAATTCGGCTATTCGGGTCAGAATGTGATTGGCCGTGCGATGAGTGCAATCACTTTCTTGCCAAACATGCCGGCACCCTCCAATAGTACATTCAACGCTGCTCGTTTAGCGGCAGACCGAATGTTGAAACAGCAACGTTCTCAGCTCTTGGCAACTGATTACTTAGCCCTTGAGCCGGCCACAAGTCCGAGTAAGAACATGGAGTTGTGGCGCATCAGTCTGCGGCTGGGTGCGTTGAACGATGTTGACTATGGGCAATTCGTTACAACTCTGCGCGCAGGCGTTGAGCCAGTAGTGGCTGCGTATCGATGTCGCAGGGCCGTTGTCCAGTCGATCCTGGATAATCCTTTGGATGATAGTGAACGACTGCGAGGTGATGTGCTTGTTTTAGGACACGGAAAACCAAAGCCTGCATCGTCGGCTGTTGTAGGAGGGTCCGATGGGCAAATCCCGGCTGAAACTGAGTTGCCAAAGACAGACGACGGCAAGGTGGATGGAGTTGAGATACTTTGTGAGACGTTGGCAAATTGTCTGATGACGGATCGAATACGACTCGTCAACTGGCATGATCCTGACACCCATCCGTTGGATGAGGGTAAAGCGACCTCCGAGAAATGGGCAGACTACTTGTCTCGGCATTCATGTGTGGTGATTGTTGCCGATCATCCAGACTACGATTTGGATTTTATTCGAGGGGCCAACCCGAACGTAATTCACGCCGAAGAAATGCTGGCAAATGTTAACGTCCATCTGAACGAAAATCGGATCGCTGGAGGTCCGGCAATTGAGTCTAGCACTGTATCGGGAGAAATGGATGTGGTTTACACCGGAGTCGTTCCGGTAGTTTACAAAGCCCAACGTACGCTGTTGGTGAGTTTGGTCGAAAGCGTTGCATGGGCGTTTGTCTTGATTGCCTTGGTAATGGCTTGCTTACTAAGTCCTGCCAGGTCATTCATGAGTGCATTTCATCCGGCCAACATGTTCCAGGGCGCTGCTTGTGGAGCTATATCGATGATCCCCAACGTCTTCCCCGTTGTTGCCATATTTGGCTTTATGGGGCACGCCAATATTCTAGTGGATATCGGTTCCATGATGACGGCCAGCGTGGCCATGGGCGTAGCGGTAGACGATACGATTCACTTTTTGACTTGGTTTCGTGATGGCCTGCGACGTGGGCTGGATCGACGTGAGGCCGTGTTTGCTGCATATAAGCACGTTGCCCCGGCCATGACTCAAACCACGATCATTGGAGGCTTAGGTCTTAGCGTGTTTGCGCTCAGTACCTTTACTCCCACTCAGCGATTTGGCACTTTGATGTTGACCCTGTTGGCAGCAGCACTGGTAGGTGACCTGATCTTTTTGCCAGCCCTGCTAGCTAGCCCACTTGGACGCGTCTTTGCAATGCGAAAGCGGCAGCCCGCAACGGAGGAAGAGAGCAATCAGGTGGGAAAGCCTCATCTGGTCGTCTGTAACGATTCAACGGCTGACATGGAAGACGAATACCGTTTAGCAGATCCGGATCAAGACGGCCTGCAGCGAACGGATCAGGGCGATGGCTCAATCCCCTCTCCGCGAGCCCACGCAGTGCGTGACGGTTCGCAAGTCCGACGGCGAGTCTAGTCTAGCAGGGTGATGAAAAATTCGAATCGCAAAATCTTGTGGACGATTAGTAACTCGAAGCGTCAGCGAGGGGCTGGGCACATTCCCTCGCTGACGCTTCGGGTTACTTATTCAGCAGCCTGCTAGTGTTAGTCGCACCGTCGTGCGGTGGGTTTTTTTCAGGGAAATCATTGATCAAACGGGGAGCTACGCTACTTTTACCCAGTGTTTGTTCTAAAGCGGCCTTTGAAAATGGGCTGTACCCAATCCGTTCTTTCGAGAATTTTTCTCATTCGATCATTTATGGCGACTATTGCATCAAGGCTGTCAGCCGCTCTTCAATTCCCGGGATAATGCGGGCAGCATTTTCTGAATAGATTTTGCGAAGGACATCATCCGGCAAGTAGACTCCATAGATTTGCCAAAGTCCTTGGGGAGGTATTTCCTTCTCAGAGTACGGGAAGTACTCGTCCTTGGTTTCAAGGAATCGCCAATAGGATTGGTACCGTTTTTCTGGCCACGGTCCATCCGTTCCGAACAGAATACGATCTTGATAGCGGAGCATAAAATCACGGCAGGTATATGGTTGACGACCTAACTCGCTGATTCGCGATGCGATTTCTACATACACGTTTGGAAAGCGATCAAGGATATCGGCGACCTCCTGCAAATCTTCTGCGTCGTTTGCCATATGAGCAGCGATAAATGTTGTATTTCGATGGCGCTCAAAAAGTCGACTTCTGGCCTCATGCAGGTGTCTACGCGATGGAAATCGGTCTGCGGGGTAATGCCAATCCGGGTGCCGCGATAGTTCTTCGTAGCGTTCGTTTTCCGGAGTAATGTCATCGAAAAACGCGCTGGGATCGGCTGTGTGCATAATAACAGGCAGACCCAACCGACCACACTCATCCCAAATCGGGGCAAATCGTGAATCATCGATTTCAAGGAGCTCACCATCGATGGCCCGATAATGCAAACCAAACTGTTTAAATACTTTTACTCCACTAATTCCTAACAATTTCGCTTGCTGCAGTTGGAGTACGGTCGCATGAGCAAAATCACTTTGATTGCTTGCCCAGGTTTCGTACCTTCCTGCGAGTCCATTACCCTGCCAATTAATATTGGCGAAAACCGCGAACCGCTGTTTGTACTTCGACCACAAAAACTTGATTTGCTCGTGCAATCGATCATTCAATTGGCCATCCAGGCTTATGCAAATCGCAAGGTTATTGCGGTCCATTAGGCTAACAAAGTCGTCCAGCGATTGCTCTTGTTGCGGGAATTTGAAATGGAAGTGGGAATGCACGTCCACAACTGGGAATTTTGCGGTGTGTAGGTCAGACGTTGGAACCCGAAGTTTCGGTGACGGATGGAATTCAGAAAGCCTGAGAGCGCCTAAATCCTGAGAATGCAGGTTAATTGAAAGTGCAAGAATCACCATCAGCAGAGCCACACAGAAGCGTGCCAAGACATGTTGTATTAGCCAACTGTAAGAGTTCCTATTCATGAAGTGCTCGCTTTCCCTTGGCCCTCCCCTCGCTGTCGCTCTGTCGCTCGACCCTCCCAATACGTCCTCGCATAGCTCGGAATGGGAGGGTAAAGTGCCCTGCGAAGGCAAAGCCATTAGTGCCCTGGGCAGGCAATGCCATTTCCTACTTTGAGCAGGCTTGGCCTTCCTCTAGCTGTCGTGACCCTCCCAGTACTTCCTCGGATTGGGAGGGTAAGTGCCCAGTGCAGACAATGCCTCAACTTGCTTTGAGCAGGCTTGGCCTTTCTTGAGACTCCCAATACTTCCTCGCATGGCTCGGAATGGGAGGGTAAGAACTGCGCAGACAACTGCCAACATGATCTTTCGTGGTCCTGCAATAATCAGCTGCCTTGCAAACCACGCTCTTGAAGCCAGGCATTGAATTCTTGGGCAGTGAAGAATTTTGTGTTGGAGTCAAACATTTCTGGTTTAAGTGGGGAATCCGAACTTGGAACTACGACCCGCAATTCGGTTACGTAAGTATCTTCTCCAGCAGCCAAGTTGGGGAACATTTCGCTCACGACATTCTCATCACCCGTATGCAGAGCTTGCATGAGTTTGGTACCGAGATAACCCATCTGATAAGGATTTTGTACGATCATGGCATCAATGTTGCCATCGTTCATGTGTTGGATTGCCTTGGGAGCGGCATCGAACACGACGACCGTAGTTTTTTCGCGAACTCCCTTTTCCTTGACGGCTTCAGCGATTGCATGGGCGTTATAGGCCCAAATGCCGACCAGGGTATTGATGTTCGGATTGTTTTCTAACGAATTTCGAACATTGGCTAAGGCTTTGGTTAAGTCCATATTGTCGCTGAGCGAATCGGCCTTGGTAAAAGTATCGCCAGCACCTTCTGCAAATCCACTCGTTCGTTCAATAACGTTCGCAGCTGCAGCGAGACCATAAAAAGTTGCGTAGATGCCTCCATCCGGGCGAAGTCCCCTGGCCGCTTTGCCCAGTTCACGTCCACCGATAACGTTGTCTGTTCCCAAATAGGCGATGCGAGAGTCCCGATACTTTTCTCGGTTGACGTCGGAGTCGATTGTAATGACTTTTACGCCGGTTTCAGCTAGGTCCTTCATGGCCCGCGCCAAGGCGTTATTGTCGGCATCTGTTACAGAGATAGCCACTGCGGCAATGTCTGTTTGCCCCGCATATTGCTTTAACTTGTCGATCTGACCTTTGGACGTTCCGTCGTTTTTGTCCATTTCGACCTTCAGATTGTTTTTGTCCAGTCCAAAGTCCTCGGCCGCTTTTTCCATTCCCGAACGCATGGCATCCCAAAAGGGATCGTCGCCATTTGTCAGTAGGATGACGCGTAATTCCTTGCCTCCTGCTGAACCCTTGGAAGTAGAATTGCCGGAAGTGTTGCATCCCACTAACAAGATTCCGGAACACAGCATGGCAAGGGAAACCAGCCGAGAAAGTAAGAGGGTGCGCATGTGCAGGGTCTTTAGTCTAAATATGGTTAAAAGTAGTCGATATTCGGTGAGAGATAGTGACAAGAATTCTATGTCTTAAGATGGCGACATGCAACAACCAAAGCGCCTCCGTCAGGGCCGCGTCTTTTTTCTAAGCTGGGAAATGACGCTACGCAGCGCGTCAACAAGGGATCAACCCTGCACTTGGTGAGTAAATCGTGGACCGGCGGGCATGCTGATTTAATGATCATCGATGCGCGAGCGGCCAAATCAACGGGCTGCGCGTTCTAATACCACAGTTGGCTTCAGTTGCGTCCCAATAGAGAAATGTCTGGCATTCAGCGTTTCTAGGCTCTAAATCAAGAAAAAAGATTCATGCAAAATAATGGCTCGGCAATCCAACCTAGAAGGGCCAAGCAGGCAAGTCCAGACGGTATGGGGTTTTCCCGTTACTATTAGCGATTCCGACCAAGTGAAAAGGATTAAGTGGCTGGGCTACTTTGGCTAGAGGCTGGCGAATCCGGTAGTTCTACACGCAGAAGAAATTCGCAGCTCGAAATATCGCGAGTGGTTACGTTAGGCATGACAGCACGACCGCCTGCAGCACTGTGCGTTAGAGGGATGGATTGAACGACCTCGCCAGTTGGGGTGACCAACACAAGTTCTAATTGTTCACCTTGTTGGAGAGCTGGTAATTCCGTGGAAAAGAAATGTAATTCTGCGGAAAACGCATCATAAATTAGTTGAGCAGCGATAGGAACGCGGCTGGAGGTAAAGCGAACCTTACTGAATGCCATCACTGGCTCTTGGGCTCGAGCAGGCATCGGTTCTAAATGCACAACTCTGGAATCAGGGTGGGACCACGGCTGAGCAATCCAGGGGCCTAGTAAAGCTGCGGCAATTCCAAGCGATAATGCCATTGTCAGTTGGACTGAATACTGTCTCCAGTTCGGCTTGCTTATTGTGATGAGATCAGCCGGGTTTTGAGACAGTCGAATGCGGGCACGAACGTCCTGTTGAATTTGATGAACTTCCTGCTCACTGATCGAATCTCCAGGCAGCTGGCTGAAGAGATTCTCCAAGCTCTCATCCAAGATGCTCCTCTGAGCCAAGCAGTCACCGCAGCCGGAGTCTAAATGTTCTTGCATAACTTGAGCTTCTTCGGTAGGTAGTTCGTGAAGCAAGAATGCAATCAGGTTTTCTTGCACTTCTGCGCAATTCATTTAAAAATCTCTCGCGTATTGATACTCTGCCAGGGCTTTGCGTAATTGAATCAGCCCCGTACGAATCCTGGTCTTTATCGTACCGAGTGGCATTTGAAGTCGTTGGGCTACCTCCTCATGGGTTAGTCCATGAAAGAAAGCCAGTTTTATGGCGGCTTGTTGGGGTGCCGGCAATTGTTCCAATGCTTTTTGAACATGCTCTGCCTTCTCAAGCTGCAGAGACTGGGCAAATGGTTGGTCGACTGGGGCAGCGACTGATTGAGCGTAATTGGTTGTCCCGCCTTGAGCGGCAAACAATCGCTGTCTGGCAGTAGCGGATCGCCGCCGATCGATGGCTCGACAACGGGCAATAGTCAGCAAGTAGGTTCGGACGCTCGATCGAGTTCCATCATACTTGTCGGCTCGTCCCCAGAGCTCCCAAAAGACGTCAGATACCAAGGCATTGACGTCGTGTTCGTCAAAACAAATTCGTCGGCACAATCCCATTACGTGTCCGGCGTGTCGGCGAATTAGCTCGTCTAGGGCGTCTTCATTTCGACCTGCTACCAGTTTCACTAGGGCTTCATCGGTAACATCAACAAAGGGGTTCGGGGGGGGAGCATATCCGCCATCTCGCGAATCAATCAATGCGATGCTCCCCACTTCGGAATGCCGTTTGGGAATCGCTGTTGGTATCGGGAGTTTTTTGGCTTTCCAAGAAATTCAATGCGCTAACTGCCTCCGTTAACCAGCAGTTTTCGTAGGGAGGTTCACGTTGTTTCACCAGAAAAAATCGATAAGCATGGACTTGATTCTCGCCGTCCACTGTGGTGGCCAATACCACCGCAAAATCTCCCTCGATCGTCGCGGCACCGACTTGCCACTGTTCGCAGTAGGCAAGATGGTCGTAGGGAGGCGAAACTACCATCGTGGCGAATCGTTCCAAAGGTCCTGTTGCTTGGCGATTTGAGGGGGAAGCTAGGCCAAAACAAGTCTTCATCGCTTCGGGGTCTGCTAAGCTCTTATTTAAGGAGTCAATTTGCAGCTCAACTACTTCTTCGGGAGTCAGCTCGGGTTTGGCGACCATTCTGACGTTATCCGAAGCAGTTTCGGATGCCCCAGACAAAGTGGCTGCGTCGTCGGATATCAAGAGCTTTGTGCATACCCAGCCCAGGAAGAATATAAAAACCAAAAGGCCTGTTCGAACCATAAGCTCACCTCAATGAGCAAAAATATATCGCTAACTGACCCATCTTACCAAACCAATCACGCGCACCAAACTAGTGGGTTGGTCCCAAAATGAGATTCAATACTCATCCAAGCTAAATCTCAAGTTCCCAACAGCAACAATCTCAGGGGGAGTCAGGCAAATGTCCCCAAATGGACGCTCGCGCAAGTCCTTTTTGCCCAAAGACAATCGCCTGTTGTGACTCTCCCTGAGAATGCCGCCCGAGATGCCCTGAACTTGACGGGGACTGATTTGGTTGACGCGGCACCACCCCAATCGAGGCGATACCGCGCCAGAATAATATTTCTATGCTCTGCTAAACAGACATCTGATGGACCACAGCTATCTGTTGCAATATTGGATGTTTGCACAACACCCCTAATTACGAATCCCGGTTGGGTTTGGATTCTGTGAACAACCAGGAACCGGCAATTCGGGTTGGAAACCTTTGTCAAAGGTTCAATTTGAGCTTTTATGAAGTTCAACCGAATGCGTGCAAATCGGATTTTACAAATCTCTGACAATTGTTTTGCAAAACAAAAGCAATTGGAATTCCGCTCAGGCGTCTAATAATTGGCAGGCCTGTTCAGGCACCGGCCTGACTTTTCACTTCACCGTGGAGACTCCTGCCATTTGCGGGAATTTTGAGATTTGAATGGCAGGGCCGGAGTAGATGATGAAAACTCGGAAACTGTTTTTGTGTATTAACAATGGAAGAAGGTGGCAGATGAAGATTGCACTGAAACTGACGTGTTGGATCGCAGTATTGGTGAGTTTCCTGGATCCAGAATTGGCGATCGCGAAGCAACTGCAATTAAATACTGCGTTGGGATACCCCACGATGTTGACGGGGGACTCAGCCCAGAAAACTAACTATCTTCGCATAGCAATGACTGGCTTTGACATTCCTGCCGAAAAGGATCGGCAGCCGGTCAACGTGGCAATTGTCATCGACAAGTCAGGTTCCATGCAGGGAGAGAAAATTACTCAGGCACGACGAGCTGCTATTGAAGCAATCGCCAGGCTGCGGGAAACCGATATTGTGTCGATTATTGCGTACGACAGTGAAGTCTCGGTTGTAGTACCTGCCACGCGGGCTTCGGATCGTGAGTACATAAGAAGTCGCATTTCTGGTATCCAGGCAGGGGGTGACACGGCCTTGTTCGCAGGTGTCAGCAAAGGGGCCGCCGAAGTACGCAAATTCTTAGATGAAAAACGGGTCAATCGCGTAATCCTACTTTCCGATGGTCTGGCTAACGTCGGGCCAAGTACACCTGGCGAATTGGAGGAACTCGGAAGGTCACTTATCAAGGAGGGGATTAGCGTTTCAACAATGGGGCTGGGGCTCGGCTACAACGAAGATCTAATGACGCAACTTGCCTTGGCCAGCAGCGGTAATCATGTGTTTATCGAAAATGCCGAGAATCTGGTCCAAGTTTTTCAAAACGAGTTCGACGACGTCCTGAGTGTCGTCGCTCAACAGCTGCAAATCAAGGTCAAGTTGGCGGAGGGAATTCGTGCTGTCAAAGTGCTAAACTACCCGGCAGAAGTCTCTGGGCAACTGATATCCATCGACGTAGGTCAATTGTATTCAAATCAGTTGCGATATTTTGTCGTTGAGATCGAAGTTCCTTTGCGAGCAGCCGGGCAGCGAACGCCCATCGGGGATGTAACGCTAGACTACATTAACATGCTTACGGAGAATCACGAGCAACTTGCAAGTAAGTTAGAAGTTCGGTTTTCGTCGTCACAGGCAGAGGTGGATGAAGCCATCGAACGCGAAGTTTTGTCAGATTGCATTCTGCAAATTGCCAACGAGAATAATCGACGAGCGACACGTTTGAGGGACCTGAATCAAGTCGAGGAAGCAAGGGAAGTTTTGCATAGCAACTCCGATTTCCTGCGTACTTACGGTGATAGGCTTGCATCACCTGCCCTAGTTGATCTCGAAGCACAGAATCGAAAACAAGCAGAGAACCTTGAGGGTGTCAATTGGAATGAAAATCGCAAGCTAATGCGCGCCATGCAAATCCAATCCGCGACGCAGCAAAGCTACCAGGGGGATGGTTCTAAGATCCCCAAGCCGTAGCGAAGCCTCAAATTTCCGCGGAAACTCTAATTGGCAAGCCTAAATACTCTCAGACCATGCTAAATGGGATATGATGTCCATCTTGCAAACAACGAAAATGCAGACAGTTCGTTGCCTATTTACGCAGGAGTTTTTCCGACATGCTGAGAGTAGTTATTGGGTTATCCATACTATCGTGTGTGTTGTGTTCTGGACAGTTTTGTTGCGCTGACCAGACACGACCCAACATTGTCTATATCATGGCTGATGAGCTCGGCTATTTTGAGCCGAGCTATATGGGGAATGCCAACATTCAAACGCCCAACATTGATCGCTTGGCTATGGGGGGGCTGCGATTCAGCCAGGCTTTGGCAGGTTCAAGTGTTTGTGCTCCTACACGCTGTTGTTTGATGACGGGCAAGCATAGTGGGCATACCTCGGTTCGGTCCAATGGTGGCGGCACACCATTGCGTGAAGGTGAAATCACGATCGCAACTTTACTCAAGCAAGGCGGCTATGCCACGGGTGGCTTTGGTAAGTGGGGATGCGGTGGTAGAGGTTCAACGGGCGTGCCTGAAATCCACGGTTTCGATGTTTTTTTTGGTTACTATGATCAGGTCCATGCGCACACTTACTATCCTCCGTATTTGATTCGCAATAGCCAAGAAGTGTCCTATCCTGGAAACAAAGGACTCAGTAGCGGAGATACATACTCACATTACGAAATATTTGAAGCCGGAAAAGCCTTCATACGGCAGCATGCCAAAGAGCCGTTTTTCTGTTATTTACCAATCACGCCACCACATGGTATTTTCGACATTCCCGACGATGATCCGGCGTGGGCAATCTATGAAGGCAGGACTTGGCCCGAACAAGCAAAACGCTATGCGGCAATGGTAAGCATGGTGGATCGTCATGTTGGGGAAGTTGTCGAGCTATTAACATCTCTGGGTGTCAGTGAAAATACACTGATATTCTTTAGCGGGGACAACGGAGGTGCAGACTACTTTGCAAGTCCCGAGTTTCCGCGAGGATTTCACAGTGCAAATAAACATCCCAAAACAGGCGTCGAATTTCGTGGCAAGAAAGGAAACTTATATGAAGGCGGATTACGCGTGCCAATGATCGCGTATTGGCCAGGCAAGATACAGCCGGGCCGTGAGAGTGATCTGCTGTGTTACTTTCCGGACATTCTCCCTACCGTTGCCGAACTTGCGGGGGCGACCGCCCCTAAAGATATCGATGGCATTTCGCTTGTTCCCGAACTACTGGGAACCGAAGCCGCTGGCCGCGCGCAGATCGAGCATGAGTATTTGTACTGGGAAATAAGTGGCCAGACGGCGATTCGCAAAGGAGATTGGAAAGCGGTGCAGCCCAAAGCGAATGCCAATTGGGAGCTTTATGACCTGAGATCGGACATAAGCGAAACGCAGGACTTGGCTCTTAAGCACCCTTCAGAACTGAATCAATTGAAGGCCTTGGCGGCTCAAGCGCATACGCCTGCCGAGGAGGGAACATTTTTCAATCGTGAGATCCATGAGCGGGACCGGAGGGCCAAGTTTGGTCGTCAGGACGAAAGTCCTTCAGCAGCCAGCGAGCCAAAGTCGTTAAGCAATCCGAATGAGATGAATTCCAATGCAGTTCCCTTGAATCAGGCAAAAGTTGTGAAATTCAGTAGCGAGAACCGAGGCAATCGCAAATTAGCTAGACATGTGATTGATGGAGATCCAGCGTCAATATGGCACACGCAATTCACACCAACAGTAGAAAAACATCCCCATGAGTTAATTCTTGATTTAGGTGTGGAACGTGAATTGTGTGGATTCCGTTACTTGGCAAGGCAGGATCCAGGCTGGAATGGGGCTTTTGGCAAAGTACAGATCTGCATCAGCAATAGTGCAGACAAATTTGCACCTGATCCATGGAGTCAACATGAGTTCACAAAGTCCAAAGCAGTTCAAGAAGTGCTCTTTGAGAAGTGTCGCGGTCGATACGTTCGATTGACGATTCTGTCGGAGGTCAATGGTGGACCGTGGGCTAGTGCCGCAGAAATTGGCTTTATCGAGAGTCGCTAACATTGGCGCGTTGGCAAACGTTTCCCCATTCAAATCAAGGCCGTGTGCGGCTTCGAATGCGGATTTCATATTCTGGAATTTGCCGATAAAATCGAGAGCGTGCCGTGTCGGTACTTTGAATTCGAGGTCGGGGCAACACGTCTCAAGATTTTTGGGAAGTGGTTGTTTGGTAATTGCAACTTGTGCCTTCTCAATTCCGAAACAGTTCAACCGTGGGCACGAGCGCATTTGCTCAGCCGATTGCTTTTGAGGAGCACTACTTTGTGTCGTCACCGTTTTTTGTTGGCAACCAGTCTAGTCGGTTGGTTAGCGGCCACGTTTCCTTTCGGAAGTATGCGATTGCATGGGCAAGAATCCTCATCGGTTACGAGCGTGTCTGCAGATACGGTTAGTAGCCTGAGCGATCAATTGCGAATTCCGGCCAATGCTACAGCCGACCAATTGGAACAGCTCATTGAGCGGGCCAATCAATTGCGACCCGAAACTCATCCCGATTATTTGGCGACTCAGAATGCGATCTTGTCGGCTTCGAAAAAGTTATTGGAATTATTGTCCAATGAACGGGGATCGGAGCGATTTCAGCGAATCGAATTGGAAGCGATCAAGTCTGCGGTAGCATTGATGGCGTTCTCAAGCCCCGAATCTCAACAGAAGGCTAGCGAGCAAGTCGCCGAGTTCTTAAAGGGTCGCAATCCATTATCGTTGTCGGACGTGCAGACAGGAATCTTGGCGGCGTCCATGTTAGAAATGCAACCTAATAAGAAACCTGCTCGCGATTTGTATCAACTGATGGATTCGCTACTTGAGAAAGACCAACGCGAGGAGATGCAATCGTTGCGGCTAAACCTTCAAGCATCCGTACGGCGGCTAGAACTTCTTGGAAAGAAACTCGAGCTGGCAGCTCTGGACATCAACGGAAATCGAATTCAGGTGGATGACTTTGCGGGAAAGTTTTTGATTGTTGATTTCTTTGCGACGTGGTGCCAGCCGTGTCTATCGGATTTGGAACGTATTAAGGTGCTTCACGCAAAGTATAAGGAACGCGGTTTAGAGGTAATCAGCATCAGCTTGGATCATGATCGAGAGACTCTGGATAAATACTTGACCACAGCGGATTTATCTTGGCCCGTCATCTACGATAGCGCAGACGATCCGAATGAGAGACTGCAGATGAAATTCGGTGTTTCGACGCTACCCACCGTATTTCTGTTAAACAAGGAGGGAACAGTTGTTTCCTTGGAGGCGCATAGCTCGGAGCTCAACCGGCTAATGCAAATGCTGTTTGAGACACCAACGCCTGCTTCACCGCCGCCGCAGGCAAATGCTGATTCCAGTAATCCCTAATCGGTCGAGCAGCGAAGAGAGAGAGTCAAACATGAAAGATCTTGCGTGCCCTTTTACGATATTGCGACATTCAGATTTGCTGACTGTGGGGCTGTTGATGGTGGTTAGTTGTCTTGTTGGATGTGATTCAACAGGGCCGGTGACGAGTGGAGGTGTAGCCAGCGAGGCAAAAGATCTAACCACCCTTTCACCGGCAGGCTCGCCGACAGGCGACGCACTGGGTCCGGCGGGGGAGGCCAATCTTAGCGGTTCGAATGCAGTAGACGCTACGAGCGGCTCAAATCAATCGCAACAGCCCTCACCTGAGCAACAGCTTTTAAATTCTGCGCGGCAGATGCCTCCTCTTACTCAGGGCGAATTGGCTCAGACGTCGTTCGCCAATATGCAGGCAATTGAGTCAAAGGATGCAGGTCAATTGGAATCGCACATTGCGGCGATTGACCGAGCCATGTCGGAATTGATTGGATTCGGAAATTCGGGCAGGCTCCAGCAAGAGGATTTTGTGGCTTACGCCAGGCGTTTAGGAAACATCAAGTTCAGTGCCGGTAAGCAGTTGGCGGAAGTCGCAGATGGAAACCAAGCCGTATTTCGAGGTGGCTCCCTGGCGCAATTAGAAGCCCTGTCGCACTTGACGGGTCTGCGCGATATGAATGCTGCTCGAGTACTTGAGGGATTTGCTAATGAATTGCTGAAAAGTGATGATGTTGAATTGGCCCATCAAGCAGCAATTGTCCTGGCGGGCTTCAAAATCCAGGCGTTGCAGAATGGGCAAATAACACAGCCGGATGAGTTACTTGCTCAAATCGATGCGGTGCTCTCCCCTGCATTGCCTCGATCCTATCCTGAGTTGATGGTTGCGCAGCAGGCCAGCGTGGTACTACAACAGCTGGGTTTTACGGAGGCTCAGGCGCGCGTCACGCAGTTGATTGCGGAGCGATTTTCTAACTCGGAGAATCGCAACCTTCGAGGCGCAGCTTGGCAAGCTCAAGCAGCGGCCAGTCCTGCCCTTGAGAACCTGCTCAATGCAATTGGAATGGCACAGCAAGGCGAAAATCCGTCGACCGTTCAAAGTTTGTTAGCATCCGCCCGGCAATTGTATCAAGACGTTCCGTCCCCAATTACCTTGGAGGAACTGGCGGGATTGATTACGAACTTGGAATATAGTGGGGCGATTGCCTCCAGTCACGAACTTGCAACTTTTGTAAGAGATGCAATTGGTTCTCAATCGCAAGGTGATTTTACAGATCTGAAACAAGTCCTTGATAATCACGATCGGCGAGTGGGTTTGGTTGGTCAAGATTTTGACTTGCCCAACGTCGTTGATTTTTCGGACGTCAAATTCGATTTTCAATCTTTGAAAGGCAAGGTCGTATTAGTTGATTTTTGGGCTACGTGGTGTGGCCCCTGCCTCGAAGAACTGCCCAATTTGCGAGCGGCTTACGATAAGTTTCATGCTAGCGGGCTGGAAGTGGTAGGTGTCAACTTGGATGAAAACATAACTACTGCGCAGCAGTTTGTTCAAGAGAGAGGTTTTCCCTGGATTTCGGTACATCCGGCCAGCGAATCAGGCTTAGCCTTTGAATCGCAAGTTGCCAAAGATTTGGGGATCCAGGCCATTCCCTTTTTGTTGTTAATCGGACGAGACGGTAAGGTGTCCGCCGTGCACGTACGAGGACCGAGAATTGAAACTGCAGTAGACAATCTATTGTCCGGTAGGGAAGGTGGAACGCCTTAAGACCGCGTATTTTTCGTTAGTCGGTTAGCTGCTTGCCAAAAAAATGTTGCGAATAAAAGGAGTGGATATGCAATTGCGCCGTTGGTTCTTGGTTTCTTGCGTTGGGCTATCGTTTAACGTGTTGTTTATACTGGGCGTGCTCGTCATGCGAGATGTCGGAGCACAGGAAGGGGGCCTCGGACAAACGGCAGCTGAAGGATCTAACGAAAGGGCTCGGGGGGCGACGACCGTTGCGGATACGGATGTGCCGTCAGTGCCTTCTCTGGGGGCAAACCGTGGGCTGTCGCTAGGGGCAAACAGTGAGAATGAGAATTCAGACCCAATCCTCGACGAAATGCGCAAGATAATTCAAGAGGAAACACCTCGTATGAATGTGCCATCTTTGTCCGAGACTCTTGAGATTCCCAATCTCGGCGATGACGAATTGATCGAGTACGAAGCTCACTATTTTCAGCGACTTGAACGACGGCTAGAGTCTGTAGAACAACTGAATTCTGCGGCCCGAAAGTTAGTTGCCGAAGCAGGTGAGTTGGCTGCCGAGGAGCAGTATTTTGAATCTCGCGAATTGTTAGAAATGTCGCTTCGACTACGAGAAATGGCAGCAGAATTGCTGGTTCGAGAATTGTAATTCTGTGCAGTCCAAAGAGGTCTAAGTTTGAGTTTCTTGCTTCGTGATGCAATGGCGATTTGGTCGGCTGGCGTGCAAGCCGTCACGCCCCAGAATCTGTTTGCCGAGAAGCTAAGTGTTCAAAACAAATCTCTTATTGTCAAGGATCATTGCGACCTTGATCTTAGTGGCTGTAAGCGGTTGATTGTAGTGGGGGCCGGTAAAGCATCGGCGGCCATGGCTATCGCCTTTTATCGGTGTACTTGGCCTAAAATTGTGGCTGCATTGCGGGGCAAAGAACCGCAGTTAAGTGGTTGGATTAATTGCCCCGATGGTGCATTTGATCCGCAGGCCCAAGAAGGCTGTCCGATCTATTTGCATGCTGCCCGCCCTGTAGGTGTTAATCAGCCGACCGAAGAGGCAGTCGAAGGGACGAGGCAAATACTGCGACTTGTTCGATCGGCAACCAGTCAGGATGTCGTGTTATGCCTGATTTCAGGGGGTGGATCGGCGCTACTGCCCTGCCCTATCGAAGGCGTTTCGTTACAAGATAAACAGGCGATTGCGCGACTGGTTTCTGAAGCTGGAGGGACGATCACCCAACTGAATCAGATTCGTGGGGCTCTAAGCGAGGTCAAGATGGGAGGTCTCGCGCGTGCGTGTGGCGCCTCTCAACTTGTAAGCTTGATTATTTCCGATGTAATTGGGGATCCTCTGCAGGTCATTGCATCCGGACCGACAGTCCTGGATGCACATGTTGATCCCCAGGCCGCGCTCGGCGTTCTAACTGATCTGGGGCTTCGTGATCACGCGGATCTCCGGCAGGTACGACTTGTCCTGGAAAGAATGCCTGCAGCGCCTATCCAAAAAGGCAGTTCAAGCTCAGTCACCAACGTCATTCTGGCAAACAATATCGATGCAGTGGATGCGGCTGGAGTTCACGCCGTGAATTTGGGCTACCGATACGTTATGCAAGCTGCAAATGGGCACGAGGGTGAAGTCATGCAATTCGCTCAGCAAGCCGTTCAAGCGGCGTGGCTATTGAGTCAACAATCTGAAGTTGATTGTTGGATCAGCGGAGGTGAGCCAACCGCGAAATTGCCCACGCCATGTGGCAAAGGAGGTCGCAATCAACAGCTTGCATTGGCTGTCTTGGATGGCCTGGCAAAACGCGGGTGGCCTGAGTCTGGCGGACGTTCATTGGCCTTCTTAAGCGGTGGTACCGACGGAGAAGACGGCCCAACTGACGTGGCAGGTGCAATGTGGGATGAAGACGTATGGAGGGAGGCCCGGAATATGGGAATCATGCCAGTGGACTTTCTAGCACGTGCGGATGCCTATCATTTTTTTGAACCGCTCCACTCATTGTTTCGCACAGGGCCAACTGGAACTAATGTCTGTGACCTCCGAATCGCATTGACAGCTCCGCGCGAGAGCCAAGGTATGGATATCGGCAACGTCTAATAGGATGGCCGATCCTGTTTGAGCCACTCGTTGACACTCCTGGGCTCATCGGGTTCTTTGTTATCCGCCCACATCCAATCCAGCATCCCTTTTTTAGGTTGTGGTTTATCTAGTTGAGGTTGATAGCCCTGGTTTTTAGCTGGAGGTGATGCATCGTCAAAGGGGTTTAGGAAGTCAATTGTGCTGTTCCACGCATTCCGTGTAGATCTGCCAGCACGAGCCAAGAGAGAAGGTTGATTCGTTTTTGGTTTGGGTTTGAACCAATTGATTTCTGGTAATTTGAAGAAAGATTTGGGTTGGTCAAAGGCCGAACTGGTGCGTTCACTTGGGGTATCCTTGGCAAATGGATTCCACCAGCTTCCATCTTGGGAACGTACCGTGGTTGGGGCATTTAAGCTGACCAATACAGCCAACAATATTGACGAGCATCTAGATTTCAACATTGAGTAGTCTCCCCATCCTGGAATCGAAGATCAAATCCAGTCGCGAAATGAAACCGCTTTTCGATGTCTGGCCAGGCCAGCGGGGGCTTTCAGGTGCCATTACGCCGACCGATAATACCGAACTCGCTGGAAAATTCTGCCTGTAGGTAAACGCAGTTGGATAATTGCAAATCCATGAGCTGGAGTCGAGAGCATTATGCATGACACGAGCGAAGCGAATGAAAAACCATTGGTTCTACATTTGAGATTTCGAGGTCGGGTCCAAGGTGTTGGATTTCGTGCTACCGTCTTGGCATTGTCTGGGCAGTTTACGGTGACCGGGCGAGTATGGAATTGTTGGGATGGTTCTGTAGGCGCGACCATAGAGGGGGGGAGAGTTCAAGTGAATGGCCTTCGGGACCGAATTCTGGAGTCGATGCGCCGGAATATTGAAGAATGGACCCAGCAAGAGGAGAGCGCCATGCCGAAATGGAGTGATTTTCGCATCGGACCAGACCAACCGTAGGCCGATGGATGATGCTGCCGGTACCAAAAATCGGATTATGTTGGCTAACTGCGAACATTCGGAGACCAAGTTTCGTACAGGCTTGCGTTAGCGGTGCGCGCACCGGTCGACGGGAGGCATAATTCATGTCAGAATCTTGCCGTTTCAGTCCCACAAGCTCTTCATAAAAACAGTGTCAGCGATGCTTTCAGTTCCAGCTATGTCTTCAATTGTTCTTCTAGGTCAGGCCACCGGAAACTGGATGACGGCTTGGTTAACTCCCATCTGGTTTGTTTCTGTTGGAATCGCAGGCGGATTGGTGATACTTGCCGCGCTTGTGCTGTTGTTTAAGGCTTTGTCGAATGTTCCTCCGTGGGAAGCTCTATCGCATTCTGCTACTGGGCATGTGGCTGCGGCAATCTTAACGGCGGCCCTAGCTGGGGGCCTATATTTCTTGATACCGAAGGAATTTTGGGGGGCTGAAAACCTACAGGAGCCGGTATTGTTATTGGCGGTTTTGTTTCTTTTGTGCGGGATCATCGGCTGGTCGGCCATTTTTTGTTGTTCGAAGCAGGCAGCCCGAAATGCTTTTGTGACCTTGGGTGAAGGTGCTGCAGGTTACTTGATGATTTGCGCGATCGTCATAGTTTTAGTGGGCTGTGGAGTTTGGGGTGTTGGCGCAGCCATGGGACCGGGAATTGTCGCCGAACCCGTCAAAGCTTTTGCCAGCCTCCCCAAGATCTTCGCAACAGGTCGAGATTCGATCACCGTCACAATTCCGGCAGCTGCGGCAGGGGACAACACCTTTCATCCCGTGGAAGTCCCAATCGATTTCAGCCTATTGAGTAGCTTGAGCGTGAATTCGGACCGGTCCGTGATTCTGGCTGATGCTGCCAAAGCGGTTGATTTTCGCCGCACACCTCGCCGAGTCGCCGCGGATGAGACTCTGTCATGGGATCGTAAACAGGAGTTGGATGCTTTACCAATTCCCTACGAGGAGGGGACTCAATTACACATTCAGAATCGTGAAGTCACGGAAGCGACTATAAGGATTGACTACTTAACGATTCCACCCGTACCTCAGGCTACCACATTTGTAATAACAGCCTTTTGTGTAGTGTTGGTGGGTCTATCACTACTGCTGCAACAAGCAGTCGCCCCTCGGGCTTCCGCTGTTGCTTTCGCGACCATCAAAAACGAGTTGGCTCAGCCGTTATTCTTGGTGTTGATGTCTCTGGGGGTGATCGGAATTTTGCTTTACGAGTTTTTGTCGTTCAATACCTTTGGCGAAGATATCAAGCTACTTAAAGATTGTGGTATCACCACCATCATGTTGTTGGCTGCATTCCAGGGAATCTGGTCAGCGAGTAGTTCGATCAGTGAAGAGATTGAAGGCAAGACTGCATTGACGGTTCTAAGCAAACCCATCATGCGACGTAGCTTCGTAATTGGGAAGTTCTTGGGCATCTTTTGGGTCTTGTTCTTAATGTTCACAGTCCTTGGAGCTTTGGAAATTGGTGCTGTTTGTTACAAACCAATTTATGAAGCCAGGGAAACTTCGACCGAATTGCCAGTATGGCAAGTCTGTCATACTGAGATGGTGAGTACCGTACCCGGGTTGATAATGGCCTTTATGCAATCGGTGGTACTGATGGCCATTAGCGTTGCATTGGCTTCACGGTTACCGCAGCTTGCCAATTTGGCGGTTTGTTTTTCTATTTACGTGATTGGTAACCTGACGACGTCTTTGGTGTCCAGCACTCAAGAAGGTTTTGAGATTGTCAAATTCGTCGCCTCGCTGGTGGCTACTATCATTCCCATCCTAGAACACTTTTCGCTTCAGGCTGCCATTGATGCCGACAACCAAATAACAATGTCCTTGTTAGCAGGCAGTCTGATCTACTGTTTGTTGTATGTGCTGCTATCCATGTTCTTGGCATTACTCTTATTTGAAGATCGTGATTTGGCCTAAAGATCGTGCGCGATTGTGAACTTGGGCGGGAGATAAGACCGCTCAAACTTTCTTCATTAGTTCGTAACTGACAGACTACTTCCACTGACCGCCGATGTGGCGGTCACCGTTAGTTCAGTGACCGCCACATCGCGGTTGATTCTTGTCTGAACTACATTGTCGTGACACGATGTTGGAATGACAACACTGCAGCTTCCTCTTTATAATCTGATCAACGACAGTGTCTGCCAAATAGTGTGACCATTGCGACTCATTGGCTCAAAGTCAATGAGCCAGGCTGAGATTGCGATGGAACAGTCTTGTTCAGTGGAATTATCAAGACGCCTACAGAGTCCCCTTAGATACCAGACAATTGTCAGGTCAACGACTCAATGAGAGGAAACAGTAATGACGCCTGAGAACGAAATTGAGTTGCTACGTGATCAGATTCGTTATTACGATCGAAAATATTACGTCGAAGCTTCGCCTGAAATCTCGGATCTCGATTATGACCGCCTGATGGGGCAACTCAAGAATCTGGAGCGTGAATTTCCTGAGCTGGTTACTAGCGATAGTCCTTCCATGCGAATTGGAGACGAGATTGTCGGTGACTTGGTTCCAGTGGCCCATCGTGTGCCCATGTTAAGTATAGAAAACACCTACAACCTTGAGGAACTAGCTGGTTTTCTCAATCGCGTTCAAAAGAATATTGTGGAACCCGTACAGTGGGTGATGGAATTAAAAATTGACGGAGTTGCGGCCGCAATCGTGTATGAGCGCGGAAGACTTGTACGGGCAGTTACAAGGGGGAATGGGCAGATTGGAGACGACATCACGCATACGATACGAACTGTCGGAGATGTGCCGCTGAAATTAGCAAATCATCCACCCGAGTTGCTTGAAGTACGCGGCGAAGTCTATATGACAAACAGCGACCTCGCAAAACTGAATTTGCAAAGGGATCAGATGGGCCAGCCTCCTTTTGCCAATCCTCGAAATGTGACAGCCGGTTCGATCCGCATGCAAGATCCAAGAGAAGCAGCGCGGCGTCGAATGCGATTTTTCTGCCATGGGGTCGGGTACTGTGAAGGCATGCGATCCGAGAATCACATGGATTTTCTGGCAGAGTTGAAGTCTTTCGGTTTGCCAGTTACTCCGCACGTGGTTCGCTTTGAATCCGCCAACGAAGTGCTGAGCCAAATCGACCAAATTCAGGCGGAATTGCACTCGTTGGACTTTGAAGTGGATGGTTTGGTACTAAAAGTGAATAGTTTTCGCCAACGCGAAATCTTGGGCTCAACCACCAAGTCACCGCGTTGGGTCGTTGCCTACAAAATTGAGAAATACGAAGCGGTGACTCGACTGAACGAGATTCGCGTACAAGTAGGAAAGACAGGAGCTATTACTCCCGTTGCGGAACTAGAGCCGGTGCAATTAGCCGGTACAACAGTCTCGCGAGCGAGTCTTCATAATGCTGAGGAGATCGAACGCAAGGACATTCGTGTTGGGGATTGGGTCGTTGTCGAAAAGGCCGGCAAGATAATCCCGCACGTGGTCCGAGTGGAGTTGCATCGTCGCCCTGATGAATCATTGCCTTTTGTTTTCCCCATTGAGTGTCCTGAATGTCAAACTCGTCTAGTGAAGGATGAGGGAGGCGTTTACATTCGCTGCCCAAGTCAAACATGTCCTGCAAAATTGCGTCAACGGTTAAGGTTCTTTGCTAGCCGATCCGCCATGGATATCGATGGCTTAGGCGAAAAGATCGTAGATCAACTAGTGGACGCGGGACTAGTGAACAGTTATGGGGATCTGTACAAGCTAACCGAAGACCAACTGCTTAAATTGGATAGCTTCGGTAAGCGTAAGGCTGAAAAGTTGCTGGCGGGGATAGCCGTTAGCAAATCACGAGGATTAGGTCGCGTCTTGGCTGCGATTTCAATTCGGCATGTAGGCACACGAGTAGCACTTTTGTTGGCTCAACGGTTCCATTCCATCGAACATCTGCAGTCGGCTTCAATAGATGAACTTGCATCGGTTGATGAAATCGGAGAGATAATTGCTGATAGTGTCTTTGGATTCCTGCACAGTGAATTTGGAGAATCGACGATTGCTGAATTGCAGGAGGCAGGTGTTTCACTAGTTGAAGCTTTGCACCTCGCGGCAAAGGATGTTGGAGGCGACGATGCGAAAGTATTCGAGGGGAAGACTTTTGTCGTTACTGGCACGCTCTTGAAGTACAAGAGGGACGAAATTGAAGAGCTCATTGCAAAACATGGAGGTCGAGCTGCAAGTAGCGTGTCAAAGAATACTGATTTTCTGGTGGCAGGAGAAAAGGCCGGTAGCAAATTGGCTAAGGCGCAAGAGTTGGGGGTTCAGGTAATTTCTGAAGACGATTTTGAAAATCTAATCATTGGACCGTCAGGTTTGCAGGCAGCCGAGATTCTGGAATGATGCAAGTATTTATTACCGACTTCGAGACCCATCGAGGGTCAATCCGAGCCGTTCGTTCCAAGGTATTCATCGAAGAACAAGGGGTTGCTCCCGAGTTAGAGATGGATGATCGAGACGAAAAATGTAGGCATGCAATTGTATTCTTAGCTGGCCAAGCCGTGGCTACAGGACGATTGGATATCGAAAAGGCTGGCAAGGTCGGACGCGTGGCGGTTTTGAAGGAGTATCGAAAACAAGGGTTGGGGACCGCCGTTATGGGAGCACTTGAGAAAGTCGCTCAAGAGTCCGACCTTTCTGAAATTTGGTTCCATGCCCAGGAGAGCGCAGTTTCCTTTTATTTGCGTTTGGGTTACACAATCGACAGCGAACGCTTTATGGAAGCCAACATTCCTCATTTTAGAATGAGCAAGAAAATTTAGATCCGTAGGAACTTCACATAAGAGGAGCGTGTTTTCGCCGATTTGATCAACGATTAAATCTAAATGACAGTCCTACGTCCGTCGCAGCCGCTCGTATTGTACCAGTCGAATAGCGTTGCAATGTAGTCCAAGGATTACTTGAGTGTCGGCCCAATTGCGAAGGTAATCTACCAGAGCCATTTTCTTTCAACCGAAAGCGTGCGCTCTCCGGGTTCTATCGGAACTTCGATGAATAGCCGGTTTTTGAGGGGTTGAGTAACACTGCCGTTCCAATCCGCCACCTGCCAACCTCCGTCCGAAAACTGTCTGATACGTAGCGTGCCGGGTGTCCTAGCGTTGATGTCGACTAGCAATTTGCCAGAGGACCATCTCCAGACGAGTTGGGAAACTGGATTGGAGTAACGCTGAGGCTCGTTAGCTAAGAATTCACACAGTAGCTTGGTTCCAGGGATTTTTTGCCAGGAAAACTGTTGTAAATTTTCGCCTGCGTTTTGCCGGACCAAGCGGTGGCTTATTCCTAATTCTGCTAGTACTTGATCTAGCTCAGGTTGATCAGGAGTAAGCTGATCTTGGGCATTGAGCCAGGCTTTCAATTTCCTAACTCCTAGTGGGTCTAGTGACTGGGAAGAATGAAGACCACCAATGTCTCCGATTTCAATCAGTTTGCCGGCAGCAAAAGTTAGTTGATAGCTCGTTTGTTCTTTGACGGTATCAAAATTCTGCTCTGACTTTATTCGTGCGTCTATGTTTCGATCTTGTTGAATGCGAGCAGAATTCATGTTTGCCCACAGCCTAACCAACGTAGGCCGACCCCGTGGCCAAGCGGAATCAAGTTGTGGAGCGGGGGTAAAGTCTGCCCATTGCAGCCCAAGGGTCGTTAACTCGACGAGCGTTAGCAAGGCTACCGCGTGCACAAATCGATTTGTTTTGCCAGCGGCGAGCATAGAGGCGGCGACCAAGCACACACTTCCTCCAATGATCAGTCCGAATGTCATGGACATCAGGGATGCGTCGATCTGTGCTGAACCTAGCCATGCGTCTGAACGTGAATCGAGCCAGGTTTGTACGTCTGTTTTCCAAGTGGCGTTGGTGAGTTGACTGGAACAATAGGTAATGCTACCCAGAAAAATGTAGCTGCACCCTGCTGCGAACAATTTCCATCTCGCGCAGGAGATGTGTTGAACACCCGCGGCCAGCTGATGTGCAACGAGAATTGCGCAGGACGCTGAGATCCAGACAGACCATTTGGCGGGAAATCGGAACCAGGCGTATCCGGGCAAGTTTGTTAATAGGCCGTACAATGAACTCCAAGAGTCAATTGGGAAATAGTCGGTTTGCCAGCCGAGAGCCAGGAATAGCTGCCGCAAAAACCACATGGGAGAGTAGTTTCCCATGGCAGCAAGACCACCAAAGACAGCTACGCAAACCAAGAATCGCGTTGATCGTTGAGGAAGTAGTTTTGGAAAGCTGACGACCAAAATCCAAAACGGCAAGCATCCAAAGTACAAAGAAGGTGTCCACATCCGTCCTTCGCTTTCTAAGGCAGCGGACCATCGCGTTGCCGTAGGTTGGAAGTGTCCAGTCAATGTGGCGCAGGCCAATGTTCCAAGGTCAAGCGGCGAAATACTGAAATCATAAATCGGATGTCGCAAGTTCACTTGCTCTAGTGGTAAGTTAGCTAATTCCGGCGGTAGTGTTATCGGTTCGGTTGCGGCAAGGCGGCAGTGTTGGGCCCAACGCCATGTGGGAATGGCTTGCAATGTGCCAGCGATCAAGGCTAGCGATAAGAGTGCAAACTTCCATCGCAACGGTAGGAATCGATGGCTGAATGTTGGGAGGGGTAGGATTGCTTTACGTTGGATAGTAAAGATTCTAAATAGGACAGCCAAACAGAAGAGTATCCAAGTATTTATGCAGGTGTGTGGATCGCCTCCCAGGAACATCAGGGCGCTAAACAGGAATAAATTACATAAGCGCTGCAACCAGCCTGGGGATTCAAGGGTAGCCAGGCAGATAAGCTCAAGCAAACAAAACCCGACCCAAGCGGCACTAACCAAATAGATCAAGTTGTTGATTTGAAAAATCACGGGACAACTGAGTGCATAGATGGTGGCGCCAGTCCAAGCTATGGTGGGTGACAAGTTGAAATAGCTACACGCGCGACGAATTCCCAAACCTGCCAGAAGGAGATGAATCAAGCAGTAAATTGCTAAGTTTTGTGGCACAGAGAACGGCAAAGAGAAGACGATACGTAACGGATAGTAGATAGCCGCACTTGGTTGCCCTGCAACCGCGACCCCCAGTCCCTCATTTGGATTCCAGCTTGGGAACCAATTCCCCATTGCTTGTTGTTCTGTAAGCCAAATGGATTGGGGATAATAGAAGTGGAAACCATCGCGAAAGGCAGGCACTTGCCCCGCCAAGATCCCGGGAGAAAGGATTCCAGCCAGTGCAAGGCACAAGACGATACCGCAAACAATTTCTTGTTGTTTTGCAGCTTGCAAAATGTGCTCTGCCCGTAAAAAGGTATTTAGTACGCTATCAGGACAATTTCGTGATCTACTGCGAGTCGCTTCGACGTATAACGAATGTTGTCATGGAGCTTCGAATTTATTTTACCAGACCAGGGAGACTCGCTACCCCTAGAAACTTATGGGGATGCGTGAGCGGCTGGGAATTGGTCAGTGCCCGGAGCCTTTGTGTTTTCTTAGGCCAACGCTCACCATCGACCCCCGGTGATTTTAGATTGAATTAGCAAGCCGTTTAGCTGAGGTAATTGGCTGCTAATCAAATAGATTACGTAACCCATGCCCTGATAGATTCTAGATCGTAGTTTTCCCTTTGTTATTGCCAGGTAGGCCGGATTGAGTTTTTACCATCCTACGAGCCTTGTGGGCACGTTTGAACGGGTTGAGAAACCGCGAGGGTTGTCCGTTCATTTTGAAAAAAACGCGACCCAAGCCAGTGGAACGCGGATCCGTAACTCCGCCGAATTTCAAAAGTGTCTATAGCACTTTGGCAGATCGTAACAAACTAGAGCAAACTTCACATAAGAGTAGCGTTTTTTCGCACATTTGCTCAATGATTTCCTTGAAAACACACGCTATACGTCCGTGCGACTCGCACTAGATCATCGATGCCGCAGGCAACCCGGCGGTGTAGAATTCGGCCGAGCTTATGTCTATAGAACCTGTCGCCTTAGTCAGCACAACGCTGCATAGCACGAGCACGCTGGCAGGCCTTTTGTCTGGCAGCAATCTGATCAGGCGCTTCGGCGGGCAAGCTAAGAGCTGCTTCCAATGCCGCTGAAGCGATGGCCGAAGTTACCTCTGACATGGGAACCACTTTGTCGGTCAGAACCGACACGACATTATTGGCAACTTGGACGAACCCGCCCTCTACGAAATAACGCTCCGGTGCACCATCCACCACCATCCGCAATACGCCGTAACCCAAACGTCCGACCAAGGGGCTGTGACCTTTGAGGATTCCCATTTCGCCGTCGAATAGTGGAACGGTTACCGATGAAACAAGTACATCGATTTCTGTTTTCTCAGGTGTGACGACTACGCACTGAATGTCACTCATAGTCTTTTATCGATTGAAGTTAGCGGTTTGCCGAGCCTAAACGTGAGAGCAGATCAATTAGATTCCCTACTTAGCCATTTTCTTGGCTTGTTCCTCAGCTTGCTCGATGGCGCCAACATACATGAAGGCTTGCTCAGGCAAGTGGTCC
>JAGQOY010000061.1 GCA_020427005.1 Planctomycetales bacterium | reverse complement strand
CAATTAACCAATTACGAACATGCAATTTCCAGTCAATTTCCAACCCTAGACGACCTACCAGGCATCGAAACCACACTCAAACTATCTCTGCCACAACAATCGCTTTTGGGGATGAATCTTGCGTTAGCTTGTCAAGAGGCCGGAATAACACTGTGGATTGACTGGGCCAATATCAACAAGATTGGCATCGACCCAAAAACTCAAGATACCATTATTACACACAACCGTTCCTTGATTAACGTTTTGCGGGACTTGTCCCGTAGGTATGACCTGGCAGTTGTCATTCGTGGCAAAAATGAATTGACAATCACGTCGATGCTTGCATATCGCAGTACGACGCAGTTGTTTGTCTTGCCGCTTGGCAAATTGCAGCCTGACGAGCTAACTCAGGAGCTTCGATCCCTGACACCGGCCTATGGTCGGGTAGTTGTGATGGCCACGCCAGATGAAAAGTTTGCATTGGTTCGATCTTGTGCACCGCGGATTCCGGAGTCGTTAATCAGGTAATGTCTAGGTATTACCCTAATTGTTTCGCTCGCCGGCGGCCAGGCGATTTTTCGATGAAAGTTTGAGGTAACGAAAGTAACCCTCACTCGAAATCCAAAGGCTCGCATCTTAGGGATTTGCAGCCGCGAATTTTACAAATGGCTACGGTTGTTATTGATGACGGATTGCCGAACTTAGAGCTTGGTGTTCAACTAATCACACCGGGCAAGTTGGATTCGAGCGGGCCATTATGGGGCGTTTTTTTCATTGTTGACGTGCCAACAATATGGTCCGTAATCCAGTTCGTCCGTTGATCGCATTCGTAGTGGCTCGGGGTAGGGCTAGCAATACGCGAATGCTTACGGCATCTTGGTAAGACGGTCTATGAAATTAGGTATTATTTCATGTAGCCCCCGTTGTTATAGCACGCGCCGCTTGGTGGAGGCGGCAGTTGGTCGCGGACATAAAGTGCGTGTGCTGAACACTTTGCGATTTGCGATTGATGTTGCCCAGGGAGAACCGGACCTTTATTACCATGGTAGACATCTTAGCCACTACGATGCCATCTTGCCACGCATCGGAGCTTCCATAACGTACTTCGGTACTGCCGTCGTGCGCCAGTTCGAGCAAATGGACATTTTTTCGGCCAACTCATCCAACGGAATAATGAACTCGCGAGACAAGTTGCGAGCTTTGCAGATCTTAAGTCGCCATCAGCTGGGCATGCCTGAGACTACTTTTGTTCGAGATCGAGCTGATGTGGTACCAGCCATTAAACGAGTTGGTGGCGCACCGGTAATTATCAAGTTGCTTGAAGGCACTCAGGGCGTAGGTGTAATTTTGGCGGATTCGATTCACGTCGCCGAAGCAATTATCGAGACTCTTCAATGTGCCAAGCAAAACGTCCTGGTCCAGAAATTTGTTTCCGAAAGCAAAGGCAAGGACATTCGGGCATTTGTGGTCGGAGATCAGGTGGTGGCTGCGATGCGTCGGGTCGCGTGTGGAGCCGAATTTCGCAGCAATGTACATCGAGGAGGCATAACTGAACCTGTCGAGCTCGATGAGTATTTTCGCGAGACAGCTGTGCGAGCTGCCCAAATAATGGGCCTGCGAATTGCCGGTGTTGATATGCTAGAAAGCCAGGACGGGCCCAAAATCATGGAGGTCAATTCGTCGCCTGGACTAGAGGGAATTGAATCCGCCACGCGATTAGACGTTGCGGGAGCAATCGTGGACTACATCGCTGCACAAGTAAACTTTCCCGAAGTTGATGTTCGCCAACGACTGACCGTTAGCCGAGGGTACGGAGTTGCTGAGATCTTTGTGCGAGAGGGGAGTGAATATGTTGGCAAGTCCATCGACGAGTCAGGCATCCGGGATCGTGATATCAATGTGCTAACACTTAACCGTGGGACGACAGTTATACCCAATCCCAAGGGTACGCGGCTATTGGAACCCAATGATCGTCTGTTATGTTTTGGCAGACTTGACGCCATGCGAGAAATGGTCCCTGAGCGGGCTCGTAGAGCCCGCCGCCCAAAACTGGTCAAGTTGCAGCCTGACCCTTCTACGCCCAGCGAGCAGCTCCCACCGAGAAGCAACCAGTTTGGTGCATAAACCTTGGTTGAAAAATAACATTGGCTGAATGCACGGATGCGGGGCAATTAGATGGTTCTCAAGCAACATCCAGCTTACTGCACATCCCAGGATGTCATGCCGAGCATTCGCGCTGCTAATTCAATTTCTCGCGACCCAGCCCCCGCCATGATCGCTTGCGCAAGCTCGGACTCGATGCGAGGCAATAGCTCAACTCTAAGTCTTCGTGGCTCTGCCGCAGCCACCGAATCTGTTGCCACAACAGGGTCTAACTTTTGGCAGCACAAAAACTCGAGGCAGCTATACAAATGGTGTACTGGGACTTGCATATCCAACAACCGTCTCAATGCATCAGAAACGGTACGCGCATGCATAGTGCTGATCACCAATTGTCCAGTCATGGCGGCTTGAAAAACCAACTTGGCAGTTTCAGCGTCACGGATTTCGCCTATCAACAATACCTCAGCATCTTGCCGCAAGATGGCCTTTAAGCCATCGGACCAACAGTAACCTGTGGCTGTAGAAATTTGCGATTGCGATACGCCTCGAATCTCAGCCTCGATGGGGTCCTCTAGACTGACAATGCTTCTAGCCGGCGAAACTGATTGGACAAGCCAACGCAGCGACGCATAAGCACAAGTTGTCTTGCCTGCTCCGGCAACTCCGGTAAAAAGAATTACTCCTGACGACAACTCAAGACCTGACATGAGTGCCTCGATAGCGAAGTTCGGCAATCCGAGTTGAGACGGAAAATATTCCACCGTTTGTCTAGCTGCTACCCGTATGACTGCCCGCTCTCCGTGTAAGGTTGGCAACGTGCTCACGCGTGCTTCGATCCCATTAGGAAATACCATACGACCTTCTTGAGGTTTGTCTACGCGATATGTCACCAGGCTTGCCAGAGCCTTAATTCTGGCAAGCACAAAGGTCTTGGATCCATCAACAATCGTGCCGTAATCTATCAACCGACCGCCGATGCGCATGCGTATCGAGATGCCCTGAGGGTGTCTCTCCAAATGGATATCGCTCGCGGAGTTGTCAACCGCCAACTTTAGAATCCTGTCGACTGCTAGCGTTGCATAGGCTTCGCTTTCAGGAGACATTTCCAGGCCAATTCTCGAAGCTTCGGCTGAGATCCTCGTACATACGTTGACCTTTTCGCCAGATTTTTGATTGGGCGACACTTTTAAGTTGGCTCCAATGTTGTATTTCATTTGCAGGAGTGGAGAGAAAAGCAACACAAAGTTTCAATTGGGCTATTGCTGAGAGACTGTGCAATGATCTAAAACAATGTGTGGTTGGGCGCTTGTTACTCTCTTTTCTGCAAACCGCATTAACAGATCCTGGTTGTGGGACTATGTCCAATTCTAACCCACGCACAGCCGTAACGGATGGCCTTAAACTGGAGCTAGCCAAGCAATACGCACCACGAAAGGCCAAGGCTGGAATCCGCCAAATCGCCCTCAACCTCCAACAGGGCGGATGTTTAGAGTCTGCCATTTCGTCCCAGCTCCAAGTACTGCCAATTGAAACCGCCGCCTTGTTTCGGCAGTCACTTGTCCTGAATGATCCTGCACAGTTCTTATTGAACGCCTTTCGTCAGGAGTATGCGTGCCGCCAAGTGCGAAACCGCTTTCTGCTGTGCCTGCTGTACCCGGCATGCTTGCTGATTGCGGCTCTAGTGATTTCAGCGTTTTTAAATGGCGCACTAACATCCATGTTAGGTTTGTTGACCACCGAGTTTGATGAGTTTGGTGGTTCATGGCTACAAAGCAATTTGAGGGCTCAATCCATGGTCGACGAGCAACTTGCTATTATGATTGGCTGCCTAGGAATTCTCGCTTGGCTGGCGGTGGCAATACTTCTGCTGGTGCTCATCGCACCTCGCTGGGCAGTATTGGCTGTCGTAGGCGGCGTTCCGTTGATCGGTCGTCCACTGCGCTGGCTGCAGCTCTACAATTTGCTTGGTCGTATGTCGTTGCTGGCCAACGAAGGCTGCGAAGGTACTTCGGCAACTCAGTTTCTTACTAAGAGTTACACTGGAGGGCAGTTGATGCCGGTAGCGAGAAAGCTCGAACAACGAATTGCCAACGGTATGCTGCTTGGCCAAGCGCTATGCCATTCCACTTTGGCAGATAGTATATGTGCGCCGATGCTACTGAGTTTAGATAATTCTCATTCCCCGGACCAACTATATCAAACCTCACTAGTCTTGCTCGATCTTTCCAAATCCCGGATCGCCATGTTGGTCTCATTACTCCCATTTGTAACACTTGTCTTGGTGGCGACCGTTATTTGGGCATCGATTGGCAGTTACTTTGCTGTACTCACATTCATGATCCAGCTGATTGATCTGTTAACGCCAGTTGTGTATTGATAACTCCAGTAGCGTCATTCACGTATCCTCTATGCTCAAGAATTGATGAGCTATGCTCTCTCCTCACAATCTAGTTTTCTTGTTTCCGCTTGGGGTCACTCTTTGGATAGGGTTGCGAATTGGAGAGGGCCGCCAAGATGAACGCCACATAGGAATTCTGCGAGACGCCATGTATATCGCCTCCGCGACCATGATCTTCATGTCGCTGCTGGGTGCTGTCATAAAGACTTCTTGGATCAGTTACGCGTGGCTAGCTGTCTTGGCAGCCGCTTATGTGGTGCTCAAGATACGAAATGGGAAGTGCAAACGACAGTTACTTTTGCAAAGTCTGATGATGGTTGATTCGGATAGCGACAGACTGGCTTTGGCAAAGAATTTTGTAAAAATGAATCGTGGATCTCTACGTCGACTTTCTCTGCACCTGATTCAGGGGGTCGAACATGGAACATCGTGGGCCATCGCGGCCGAGAAATTGGGCATCGCAAGCTCAAATCTTGAAAAGCTAACCTTGCGAACACGTGATTGGAAGTGGGATGCAACAAACAGATTGCCTGACATGATTGATCCGTCGCGAATTCAACGGGAAGTCGACAGTGTCGTGATCCGGCTACAGCTTGCATTAACGCTTCTGCTGGTAATTCTCATCCTTGTATTACTGGTGATGACCTTTATGTTTAGCACGTATGCCGAGATGTCGGATGACGTTTATCTGCCCCAGGGAATTTGGGCGACATGGCAATTGCAACGATTCTCCATTCTAGGGCGACTATCGGTACTTGCCTTTTTCCTGTTGTGTGCGGTTCTTCCGCAGATCAGTGTATTTCTATGGCTGTTTCCATCCCTAATTCAACGAACTCCGCTGCGCTATCTTTTTCATGACTACTATCGAGCGCTTGGATTTATTGCCTGGGATTACTGCATGAGCAGATCGGACGACCTTGTCGAAGCCTGCAAGAATACTGCTCGCGTGACACCCGTGAACTATGTTGCCAACCGATTTGAAGCTTTGGCAGAAAAGCTCAAGCAGGGATTGCCTCTCGGAAAATCATTGGAAGCCACAAGACTTGCTCGAACTAACGAGTCGGCACTTCTGTCCGCAGCCGATTGTCCCGACAGTCTAAGATGGGCAGTCCGTCAGTTTGTCTTGGCACGGGTCAATGCGACAATCCGCCGACTATCAATGTTCGTACAACTAGCAGTCATACTGCTTGGATTGATTTCTGCATCGCTCGTCGGTTTTGTCGGATACATTACCTTTCGGTTCTTCCAAGAATTCATTTTCTTCCAAATCTGAAATGACTTTACACCAATCGCAAACTCGCGCTGCGAATACCAGCTTCGAAATCGTAATCGCTATTCTCATTTTGGGGCTGGTTGCATCTAGCTTGGGCCAGTTCGTGCATCACATCCGTAATGGACTTGACCAACGCGACGTTGCACAACGAATCGATTTTTGGTTAGAAAATGTTCGTGAAGAATTGGCCTGTCAACCTCCTGAGAAAGTGTCCTCAGATTTGGTAGCCGAGTGGCCTATTCCCCAGGATCTGAGCCAGCGCGTCGAAGCTCCCCGGCTTTCGGCGTCGGTAAAGAAGATTGAGCACCCTCTTTCGGCACTTGAAATTACTCTCAGTTTTCACTGCCGCCTATCGCATCAAGATGTTACTCCCAAAACATTGACCTTTTGGATGGCTGACCGATGAATAAAAGAGACTCTTTGCGGAAAAGTCCCACTGTTTATAGCTTGCGATCGGGATTCGGTCTTCTTGACATGGCTGCCGTGTTAGCCGGCATGTCCATTCTAATTTCCCTCTGTGCGATTGTTTTGCAGTGGTCCATGAAAACCCAATCTGACACACTGACTGCCTTTCAATTGAGCCAGCAATTGCAAATGCTCGTCGAACAGTTGCGAATGGACTCTCAACGTGCGATTGGAATACAGGGGATAGACTCCTTAGTTCTTGTCCAAGATCACGGATCTCAAATCGAGTATCGCGTTCTGAAATCGAGTGTGCAGCGGAGTTTGCTCGATGGCAACGAACGCGAAATAGGCAAACAGGTATGGCTTTTGCCTTTAGAACGCATCGATTACGAGCTTGATCGTAGCGGCCAATTCCCCTTGATAAGATTTCAACTGCAATTCTCTAGCAACTCACAACCTGCCATTCTGCCACTGGAAATTGTGTCTCGCATCAGTGTAGACTCCCTGGAGGAGCTTCCAAATGCTCAGTAAACAGCGACATTTCATCAAGGCTTATTCCAGCAGACGGCGCCGTGGTTCCACGGTGATGGTAGCGCTAATAGTTTTGGTGGTTGTCACTCTCAGTACGCATCAAGCCTACCGCTTGTTACACTTGATGCGAGAATCTTCACATCGAGCGGCCAAGATAAAGCAAGCCAAGGAGTTAATTGAACTTGGTAAACTGATGATTGCCTTACGTTCTCACGAGAAATCATCAGCTGAGGAAGTTCCAGTACGAACTGTTATTGCGGTAGGTGAAGATCATGGATTAATTGAAATAGAATTCGTTGGCTCGAAAGAAGAATTGTCAAATTCAGCCAGAAGTGTTTTTTATAGAATTCATGCGAAAATTCCCGTTACCGTTCAAGGCACTCCGCTGGACAACTCAATTCCAGTGTCTGCCTCCTGGGAAGGCGAACTTTTTTCGGAGCGAACAGATCATGGCTAGGACTAACAATGACTTGCGTCGACCTTTTAATTCCGATAACCACCAGCCAGTTTTTCTGCCACACGATCGAGGTGCATTGACGCCTGCGGTAGGATTCACTTTGGTTGAATTGTTAGTAGTATTGGCCATCATTGGCATACTTATCGGTATGTTGCTGCCCGCGGTTCAAGCCGCGCGAGAGGCAGCTCGCAGAATCCAATGTTCGAACAACTTGATGCAACTGGGCATGGCCGTTCACAATTACGTATCTGCCCATCGCAGTCTCCCATCGGGTACGGTCAACGACTCAGGCCCCATTGTCCATCTACCGGTTGGATTCCATCACAATTGGGTACTCCAAATACTGCCCATGCTGGATCAGTCATTGATCTATCGAAAATTGGATCACAGCCGATCGATCTATGCGAAAGAGAATTTTCCTGTGCGCGCCTCTTCGATCAACATTTTGCTGTGCCCCAGTAGTTATTACACCAATAAATTCCAATCGAACTATGCAGGTGTGCACGATAGCCGTGAAACCCCCATCGACGTAAACAACAATGGACTCCTATTCCTTAACAGCCGCATTCGGTATGAAGACATTACAGACGGCCTGGGGCAGACTCTGTTGGCGGGAGAAAAATTAGTGCATAACACAGAATTGGGCTGGTCCAGCGGAACCCGAGCCTCCTTGCGCAACCTGGGAGTGCACCTCAACGCAACACCCTATGGGGGCGGCATGGAAAATCCACCTGGTTTCGGTTACGGGTATGGCGGGGAAAGCGGCTATGGCGGCGAAGGCAATTACGGTGGTGACAGCTACGGTGGTTACTCTGGAGCTGGTTACGGAGCATCCGGTTATGCTGGTGAAGGTAGAATAGCCCCTCAAGGCCAAGTGTCAGTCGGCGATGAACTATCGGACGCATCCCTTGCCAACGAAGTAGGCGAAGACAAAATCGAGGCCATTGACAGCAAAGATGCGAGCGAAATGGCGGACGAACTCTCAAACTCAACTACCGTTGAAGACCTTTCAGATTACGGCTACGGAGACGACAGCTACGATCCGCCGTACGGCTCGGAAACGTCGTATGGCACTTACTACGGTAACGATGCAGTCTGGGAGGAAGAAGACTACAGATTCTACGAACTTCCTATGTCGGAGTTGCCAGTTAGCCGTTGGTTGATTACGTCACTTCTGCCAGCCATCAATCCACTCGTACCCAACCCCGGAACCCAAGTTGGAGGCTTTGGCAGCGAGCATGCAACGGGAGTGAACTTCCTAGTGGCAGATGGTGCGGTTCGATTTATCTCGGATTCAATTGATCGAAGTGTCCAGCAAGGATTAGGAAATCGCAGTGACGGTCACTTACTACCTGCAGGAGCGTGGTAAAGTGTTTGATCAGGAGCCGACCGCTACAAGTCATGCACCGAGAACTGGATTCTCGCTTGCCTGGCTATTCTACTTGATCACAATTTGTGCGATTCTCGCAGCTTGTATACGTCCGACCATAATTGATCGCGAATCGCTTTCTGTAGGAATCGTGACCTTAGCTTTCGTGGTCGGCTCCCAAATTGGTTGGCTGTTTGGATGGTTTTATGCCTGGCACAGACAATGGCGAAAATGGCGTGGCGTGCTGGTAGGGGGATTCGTGGGAATGATGGCCGGGCCAGTGACACTCAATCCCGTCGAAAGCTTTCCCTATGTCGCAACCACTGCTTTAGTAGGAACTTGGTTGATATTGATGTTGTTATTCGTCTTTATTCGTTCAGACGTTTGATACGCATCGTTGCTCACTACAGGTTGTCGACTTGCGACGAACGATTGCTGCACGAGATTCCGGCCCTGACAGGCCAATTGAAGACAGCTCATTTTCTTATTGAATTCAAAGATTGTGGAATGTGCCGACCATCGGCCCTATAATTCCCTGACCTGGTGTAAGCCCATTCGATTGCATTAACTAGAATCTGCTGCACTTGCGGATGGTGGTAGATCGGAAATGTCTCATGTCCAGGCCGAAAATAGAAAATCCGGCCCTGTCCACGTTGAAACGTGCATCCGCTCCGAAAAACTTCTCCTCCTTCAAACCAGCTAATTAGCAAAAGTTGATCTGGTTCCGGGATATCGAAATGCTCCCCATACATTTCGGCTGCCGGTAGTTCAACAAAATCTCCTTCAATACCGTGCAGGATTGGATGCCCAGGTGCCACAATCCATAATCGTTCCAGTTCGCCGACATCTCGCCAACGCAACATGCACGTTGTCCCCATCAATCGTTGAAACAATTTGGAGGCATGCGCGCTATGGAGTACAATCAGCCCCATGCCCTCCAGTACTCTTTGCCACGCACGAGTCACAACGTCATCGGCAACTTGATCGTGACCAGCATGTCCCCACCAGAGCAACACATCCGTTGCGTCAAGTACATCTTGTGACAGCCCATGCTCAGGCTCATTCAGCGTGGCTGTTCGTACATCGCAATTCGGATTGAGTCGTCGAATTGCCTCTGCGATTGTGTGATGTATCCCATTAGGATAGATCTCTGTTACCTCAGGTTTGGTACGCTCATGAATATACTCATTCCAAACCGTAACTCGAATCGACGCAGAAGTTGACATAGATTTGACACATAAAGTAAAAAGGTTAGTACACTAACTAATCCACTCGGCAGGCACATGGGTCACTGAATTCAAATACACGGTTTTCCCATCACGCTGAAATATATCAAATCGTGTAATGCCCACATTAAACAGATCTCCTACAGTCTCCATAATAGGAGGTTGCAGTAATTCTTGTCGCAATGCATCGATTAACAAACGCTTGAAATCTGCATGAATTACCAAACAATGGCAGCCGCTCAGCGGGACCAACTGCCCAAGGATCCACCTAGCGACCGCAGAAGCGCGGGCCCGTGCCTTTTCTAGACTTTCATAGTCCTGCCCCCACCAACCCGCATCCGTAATGGTTTCGTCAACCGACCAACCCGGATATTGAGCCAGCAATTCAGTCCGAGTTAGCCCGGGCTCTCCTTTGCGCTGACCAGAAACATGCCCGCTATAGCATCCGCCCTGCTCAAAAATGGAATGCACGATTCTCACAGGAGCAGACGAAGCGTCAGCAATAGGTCGCATCGTCTCCAGCGATCGACGAAATGGACTGCAGTACAAGTAGTTTACCTTGACACGCCCTAGCCAATCGGCAGCAGCCTGCGCCTGACGCAATCCAAGTTCTGTAAGGCCAGGGTCGGGTATCCGCAAAGTCTCATCTTGCGCATTATTGGCACTCTGAGCATGGCGCATCAGCAATATCTGGGTCATGGACATTCGAAGATTTTTCAATCGATCTGGGAGAATAAACTGAATGCGAGAATACCATGCAATTCAGTAATCCGAAATCTCATTTTGTTCGCAGGGCAAACAAAAACTTGGTGCTTCACGGCCCTTGGCAATCAGCCTGTTCGTTCAAAGGCCCAAGATGGCCTTATTGCAAGCCTGTTGAAGTTAAGACTTGCATTCCAGTATCAGTGAGCTGTGAATTGTGATACCGGACTTGCCACCCATCGATTTCGATGACCAACTTACTCTCCGCCACCAACTGGTAATGAATTGGGAGAGTCCTAGGAGTCGAAAGAGCATAGACTTCAGGGGGAACCACAACAACATAGCCATCCGTTTTGTTCATCAGCTGTTGCCAGTCGGTTAACTGACTTTCATCCAGCAAATATGGCCAAAACGTGGGGCTGACAGCGCTTAGAGGACGCTTGTTTGTCCAGAAATAGAAGCGATTATGATTGTAAGCATCGAACACAAGGTACGGTGAGTCCACGTCGTTTATGGCAGCAGCCAGTGCTCGCTCGCGTTCGACGATCTCATGTGGTTGTCTAAGCCAGTGACATCCAGGTAAATTCATGGATTCGTATCTTGACCATCGCCAGGCTACAGGCAGCAGACTTGTCGCGCCCAAAATTATCGTGCCTCGTAGGATCCACATGGATACCTTATCGCTAAAGTAGCTATTTCCTAGAGTCAGCGCACACCGCCTCGCACCAAGAATATCTGAACCAATAACACAAACACACAATAGCAAGGGCAGAGCCCCAATGGAGTACTGTGTGCCAGGAGTTGGATAAGCAAGAAGTGGCCAAAATGTAGCTGAAAACGCTAACGCTACGCGGAGTGTGCACAACCTAGCGTTTCCGAGCAAGACGCCGATGGCCAACGCTGGCGCAAGGGAAACCAAACAAGCATCTATGCGGCGAATTTGAAGTCCATGAACTAGTTCGTGTGGGACATCAAGTGCCAATGCACTGATTAAGCGAAGTCCCATCAGTCCACTCCAAAGTAGCCACCAGCGACTTGACACCAAACCGTTGCCAAAACCGAGACCTACATGACCTAATGAAATTGCTATTCCCGAAACGGACAACAAAATTGAAAGCTCATCGAACGGCATCGCGTGTAGAAATGTCTGAGTGAACCTATTGTGTTGGTCCAACAGCCCCCAACGTAAATCAGACAACGAGCTTCCGTGCCAAGTTGAATAAACGGTACTGACCGCCGTGGCAGTCAAACCACCTGCCGACACAAGAAATATGGATTGCCATTTGGTAAACCACTTTTTCCTACTCTCGCTCTTGAGGACTGTCTCAGCAGTGCGATTGGGCAGGTGTAATAGACCTCCAACACAAAGACAAATCGCAGTCAGCAATATGGCCGGAATTACCGCAGCCGAAACTGAATGAAGACTATGCCAAAGAACATACAACGGAAAGAAAGAGCCCAATATTGAGAGTAAAGCGATTTCAACCTTTGGCTTCTTCAATGTGTTCTTACTGTCGTAGACAGCTACCGCATAGGCGGCGAACAACAATGGAATCGCCGAGACGATTCCACAGTTGATTTTCGTCATTCCGGCCAGCCCAGCGCACAGACCGGCCGCCCACCATCGAAAGCCTGATTGTTTTTCTCCCGGCTGCGGAATAATGGCAATCGAAATGAGGCTTACTAAGAGTGCAAATTCTTGTGGATGTCCGGGCTCTAGACCGAATTTAGAAAGCTGTAAGGCAATAAACAAAGTCGAACATAGAGCTACTACGCCGTTTCCACAAATCCGTCGCAAGACGACCGCGCCCAAGCCACAACAAACCAGAGCATAGGCAATCGTCTTGAACCTTACGGCATCATGTGAAAGCGGAAGACCTCCCCAATCATGGATTAGTTGGCTGATGGCGTAAAACGCCGGCCCGTACTGCGCAAAGGTCTCTCGATAAAGCGGAGCTCCTCGACAAACAGAACGAATTGTTTGAAGTACGTACCCTTCATCATCGTACGGCGCAAAAGTCGTAAAGACCTGTCCAGCGACCAATGCAATTGAAAGCATCCCGATGGCGACTACAGCCAAAGATTGTCTCGGGCGCTGGAGAAAACCTGGTGGCCAAAGGCCGATTCGCGCCGGAACTAGAGTACGAAAAGGCCTGCCACTCATTTCGACACTTTGGATTTGACGGACAATATTCTGTCAGCCGCATTCCGGTTATCGTCCACCGCGTACGAGTTGGAAGTCCGATTCTGAATCGTTACGTCTAAGGAACGGGCGCCTGTGATTTCGCTCTGCAGCTGGGTAAGCGCATTCAGATCGGCGAGGATCTGGGCGAATTCATTTGAATTCGTTTGGCGTACATTCTGGCTAACAACATCAGCCACTACGTACGGTGGCCGACCGCGAACTTGGTCATAAATCCTAGCAATGTATTCTCCAAGGATCGCGATTCCTAATGCGTTCATTGCGCCGAAAAAAGAAACAACGCTAGTAATCGAAGCCCAACCGGGTATCGCCAGACCGGTGAACAGTTTGTGATAAAGTGCAAACCCTGTACAAGCAAGGGAAGCGATGCCGGCCAGGCTAGCGATCCAATAGAAGGCATTCAGTGGCACTCGAGAGAATCCGAACACAGCGTTCTTGGCCAAAGCAACTAGCCCCCAAATGCCGACTCTGGCGAAGCGGTCATGACGCCGTAGTCTTGGCACTGCAATCGATGTCTGGCGAAATCCAACCCAGGCGCGCAAACCGGGGAAGTAGCGATCGCGCTCAGGCATATTTCGAATATGTTCAACAACGCGAAAATCGACAATTCCAAAGTTCCCCGCTTCCCTCGGGATAGAATGGGTAGCTAGTTTCGATAACAACCAGTAGAAAGCCTTGAATGCTCCTCGCATCAATCTGCCCTCTTGGCGGGACGCACGAGTCGCATACACGACATCGTACCCCGATTGCCAAGCGTAGAAGAACTGTGGAATAGCTAGCGGATCATCCTGTCCGTCACTATCCATTAGGATTACCGCATCGGCTTTGCAATGATCAAGTCCCGCCAAGATGGCGGCTTGATGTCCAAAGTTGCGAGAAAAATGGATGCCGACAAAACGGGAGTCATGCTCGCAGAGGTCATCAACTATCTGTCGACTTGCATCGGTCGACCCATCGTTTACAAACACGATCTTCCATTGACAGTCCAACGATTGAAGTGCCGATACAACTTTCGAGACGAGCGACGGCAAAATGGCAGCCTCGTTCAGAATTGGCAATACTACTGCCAGTCGCGTCTTGTCGAGGTCCGGGCGACTCATTTGCTGATCACTCCTACCAATGACAACCCACAAGGCATGCCCAAATATTCTGCAACAAGCGACTCTACGCGAGCAAGCGAAATCAATCCACGGTTCAGCCAAGGACTAACTCTCGGGAATTCCGCTCGATCGTGAGTTTGGCTCCAACGCCGGCAAGTTCTAGTAACCATGGCTGCAGGTAGGGAAAATGAATTCCAGTGGCGTACACTTGTCAGGGTAAGTCCAGCGGATTCAACCTGCATTCGAATCATGTCCAATGTGTAACGCCGGAAATGCCCCAGGCATTTATCCCAATCGCAATAAAGTTGTGGATAAGCGGGTACAGTGAAAATAATAAGTCCGGATTCTCTAAGTACCTTCGCAGCATTCCTCAAAACCAACTCAGGTTCAGCCACGTGCTCTAAGACGTCAAGCAGAATGGCTACATCTTGCGAAGTACTTTCTAGAGGCCAAGGTTGCATGAGGTCATGATGCTGGACAGATTTAAGACCGAGCTCTTGGGCTCGAGCTACTGATTGAGGCATTATATCCAGGCCAGAAACTACGTACCCTTGAGCCTGCCAGTGGCAAAGATTGCCCGCTGCTCCAATCCCTCCCTCTACTAGGTTAGCTGGTGCAGGGCAATGAATACCCAACAACTGGTCTGCTAGCTCACGCTTGGCTACGTGCCACCAATATGTGGATTCGAGTTCGATTAGTTCGTCAAGATGCGCAGTCTCCACCGAATTTGGCCCCGCAATCGCCACTCAGGAACTAACCAGGGTTCTGCACCGGAGTGCATTCGCCAATCCTTATTGGCGACAATTAGCAGTGAATCGTAGCTCATTGACCTTTTAGAGGACGGCATTCGCACATGGATTAGTGGGGTATTTTGGGTAGGGTGCGATGGTTTTGCCGAGGTTGACGGTAATTAGGCAGATCGGAAGCATGTGCCCGCCCAGACGCTTAATATTCAATTGCCCTGAATTGAAGTTGCAGCCGGGTGGCTAACGATAATGCCGGTTTTTATCCCCTCGTGCACTTTCAACGTCGATAAGAGAGGCGTAGAAGTAACACCCGGCGCAATTTCTCAGTAAAATGAAGGTTCGCTTTGTGCCTGTCAATTGTGGCGTGAGTGATATTCCCGGACCACAAATCAGGTCGTGATCTATCGGAGATTTCTCGCATTATCAACATACCGTAACTTTATTTTCGACTTCTAGATCATGTCCAAGAATCAGCCAAAGCGAACGACTGAAAACCGCCCTGTCAACAGCGACGATATGACTCGTTTTGGCGATAGTTTGTCTGATTTCGACGCCGACTTTGATGTCTCGGAGCCCTTACAAAGCTCACGACCAAACATGGCTGTACTGGGAGAGTACATGCTGCTTGATCGCCTCGGGATTGGAGGCATGGGGCAGGTGTTTCGAGCGGAACACCGGACCATGAACCGGCATGTGGCCTTAAAAATCCTAAATCGCAAGATCGCCAGCCGTCGTGATTTGCTTGAGTTGTTTTTTCATGAGATCCGCGCAGTAGCCAAATTGATGCACCCCAATATCGTCACCGCATTTGATGCGGGAACGTATTGCCAAGTGCACTACCTCGTTATGGAACTGGTTGTCGGGGACGTGCTTAGTCAACGTATCAGTAAGTATGGCCCCATGTCGACCGGCGAGGCAGTAAGTGTTCTGGAGCAAGCTGCCAGTGCACTATCTTATGCCCACGGGCAAGGTATCGTGCATCGTGACATCAAGCCTTCCAACCTGATGCTCACCCAGGATGGCACTCTAAAGATCTTGGACTTTGGCCTAGCCATGATAGGACAAACCGTTGACGCAATGAACGAGGAGGCGACAGAGGCTAAAAGCACGCTGCTAGGAACTCCTGAGTACATGTCTCCAGAACAAATTGAGAATCCCAATGCTACCGATGGTCGTAGCGATCTGTATAGCCTGGGAGCCACCTTGTTCTATTTACTGACCGGCAAGCCAATGTTCCAAGGCGACAAAATGCAAGTTGCCATGGCTCAGTTGCGTCAGAAGCCCCTGGCGCTGTATTTGGCGCGCAGCGACACAGACCTTCGATTGGATGCCATTTTCCAACGACTTGTTGCCAAAAAGCCCAGCGAACGCTACCGCAACGCAGAGGACCTACTTCGCGAATTGCGGCAATTGAATTTAGTTGCAGAACGCGCCGTTTCCACTGGCAAGATTGTTCTCAATTCAGCCGCCGCGGAAACCACGAGCATCGTTGCCAATAAATCTACGCTATCTCGAAAATCCCAAGTAGTAGCCATCGACTTGGGAATGTTGGCCTCCACAGCTGCGGTCTACGACCAAGAGGCTGGCCCGCAAATCGTAATTCATGACGACGGCAACGCGACACAACTACGCAACATGTTGTGGAGTGCTGGGGAACAAGTTCGCATCGGTGCAGATGCACTTGAATTGCGTAAAACTCACCCGGAACATGTGTTTCATAGCATTCAACGCTGGATAGGTGCTCGCCAAATAACGCGACCATTCGGTGGTCGCATTTGCCCACCTGAAGTGCTTTTGGCCGCTTTGCTTCGAAAAATAATGTGGGCGGCCGGAAAGCAGGCACATTACAGTTCGCACGCTATCTTAACGGTTCCGAGCTGCTACGATCAATTACACCGGCGCAGTATCCAACAGGCGTGTCAAATCGCTGGCATCAACTTGGTGCAACTCGTTGATAAACCGATCGCGGCGGCCCTTAATTGGTGGGATGTTAACCGGCGACTGAATGCAGTCCCAAATTCTCCGCAAAAGATCTTGGTAGTCCATCTCGGCGGGTCCGGCATGGAGGCTAGCATTGTTCAATGCTCTCGGGGAAGCATCGTTCAACTTTCTAATGCCGGAGACTGGAAATTTGGATTGCTTCGATGGCAACATGCCGTAGCAGAGTTTTTCACCAAACGGCTAGAACAGAAAACAGGCAAATCGATTAAGGACGATGTAGTTGGTGCCACTCGACTGCAACGCACTATTGAACTGGCCATTGATCACCTGACTCGTTCCCATAGCGTTGAACTACGATTCGAGTGGATGGGAGCAACCATACGTCAGAGTTTCTCTCAGCAGGACCTGATGAATATCGCTGAGCGACTGGTGAAAGAACTTGAGAATGCCATAAAGCAAGCACTTAAAGTTGCTCATGTCGAAGCTGCTGAAATTCGACACGTGCTGCTAGTTGGAAACATGATGCGAATCAAACCCCTGCAAGACGTTGTAAAATCTGCTTTAGGAGCCAAAGTATCAGCGACTGTGCTTGACAAAACGGATCTTGCAATGGGGGCAGCTATCGCTGCGCAAAAATGCTCCGAACTTACCACGCAATCCGATTTACCAGAGGTCACCGGCTGTGCGAGTTACGATATCGCGGTCGTTGCTTCAGAATCTCAATCTAGCAGGCGTCCACACATTCTAATTCCTAAGGGTACTGCCTTGCCACACGAGGGAAGTCGCTCGTTGCGATTCAAAAACGCAGGCTGCGGGCATCCTGCCGCCGTATTGCAGTTGATTGAAAGCACAAGCAAAGGACGAACTAACTGGCACAAGCTTGGCAACTGTCTTCCCAATGAATATTTCCCAAAACGCACTGAGTCCGATTATTTGAATTTGCGTTTTCAGATAGATGGGAGTGGAGTGTTGCATTCTCAATTGGTTTGGCCAGCAGGAAACCAAGCGGTTCCAGTACAATTGTGCTCGGAGAGTCTATTACTGGCGGAAGAAATCCTTGATTGGCAGAAGTGGCTGGAAACGATACTTCTCTGCTCAGGAAGCTGAGTCCTCCCAAGACAGATCTCCCACTAAAAACCACACCCTTGGACATCCAGAGTAACGTCCTGTTCTCAAATACTCAATTGACCGTCTCGATCGGATCACCACCCTCATCACGCAAGCGAATTCGTTACCCCCTAACCATAAATGATTCCTGTGGAAAGTTTTTGGATATGAAACAGTCGTGTAAGAGCATAGTCTGGTTTGCTTCAATCTGCGTTCTTGTCCAAGCAACATTAGCTGCCGAACGCCCCAATGTTGTGGTCATCATGGCGGACGATTTGGGATATGGCGATGTTTCTTGTTACGGAGCAACAGAGATAACGACACCACATATTGATGCCTTGGCCGCAGGTGGTTTGAGATTTACTAGCGGATACTGTTCCGCTTCTACGTGTACTCCGACACGTTATTCCTTCCTTACAGGAAACTACGCCTTTCGTACCAAAGGCACAGGAATAGCAGCACCTAACAATCCGGCAATCATACAACCGGGTACTGCAACCATTGCATCACTTCTCCGTGATTCAGGATACGCGACGGCTGTGATTGGCAAGTGGCATCTTGGTCTTGGAGGTCCGGATGGCCCGGATTGGAACGGCGAGTTAAAACCTGGACCATTGGAAATTGGCTTCGATCATTGTTTTCTATTGCCGACTACAAATGACCGTGTACCACAAGTTTACGTTCAAGATCATCGGGTGCTAAATCTGGATCCAGCTGACCCGCTATGGGTCGGAATGAAACAACCCAACCCTGACCATCCCACAGGCATCTCTCACAGAGATACTCTCAAAATGAATTGGTCACATGGACACAATAATACAATTCATAATGGGATCAGCCGCATCGGATTCTACACGGGAGGACATGCGGCCCGATTTCGAGATGAAGACTTGGCGGACAAATGGATTGAGCAATCCAAGGCCTGGATTGCTGCTAACAAATCGAAGCCGTTTTTTCTCTTTTTTGCCTCACATGATTGCCACGTTCCACGCATTCCTCACGAGAGATTCCAGGGGACTACTAAGCTTGGGTATCGCGGCGATGCCATTGCGGAATTCGATTGGTGCGTCGGTGAAATTGTCGCCACGCTCGAAGAGCAAGGGCTTTCCGAGAACACTTTGGTAGTAGTTTGTAGTGATAATGGACCTGTAGGCGATGACGGGTATCAGGACGAGGCGCTTGAAAAAATGGGAAAGCACCGCCCCGCCGGACCATTTCGGGGTGGAAAGTACAGCGTTCTTGAGGGAGGAACTCGAACGCCATTTATCACTTATTGGAAGGGCCGCATTCAGCCCGGTGTGTCCGATGAAGTAGTTTGCACCATAGATCTAGCCGCATCAATAAGTAGTCTTTTGGATATTCCATTGCCAGACGCAGCGTGCGTGGATAGCTTTGATGTGCATCCGGCCCTTTTGGGCACACCCAATGCTACGGGACGCGAACATTTGATTCAACAAGACAACGGTATGGCTGGCAACTACGGGCTTCGAGTAGGCAAATGGAAGCTGCAACGACATGACAGCAAATCTGCTCGCAATGTCCAAGTGAACGTGGAACTAGCTAACACGAATGTTCCGCAGTTTCAACTGTATGATTTGAGCGTCGATCCGGCAGAAACAAACGATCTCTTGGCTCAGGAACCTAAGGTTGCTGCCGAGCTAAAGGACCAACTTCAGGTACTCATTGATCAACATCGGAGTCGCCCCGTGAAATAGGGTCCGTTGCATTTTCCCATCCGATCTTCTCAAACCACTATTCCTGGAATTCTTCTCAATTTGGCTGCGGTCACGCTTGTCGAGCGTTCGTGCAACGGAACAATGGTTCAGTTCAAACCTTATTTTTGCCGGTGGTTGAATATTGCCATCGCTTAGTTTCCAGCATTTTTTCAAGTTATTAGGGGTAGCTCATGCGATTGGTAACCTTGGTAATCCTTGCTTTTGCCTTTTTATGCCAGGGCGGTTTGAGCCAGGAAGCCACTCAAATCTTGAACCTCTCAGGAGGAAAAGCAATTAAGGACGCAGCCGCATATGGCATCGGTCACGATATCGGTAGCAACCTAGCTCAAGGTGGCCTATCGGCAGAGGATTTTTCTACTGATGACCTGTTAGCCGGGATACTAGATGCGCTCAATGGTAAGGATCTGGCCGTTCAGCCACAACAAATTCAGTCCGCTATGGAACTATTGGGACAAAAGGTACAAAAACGTATGGCAGCCAAAGCCGAAAACAATCTTGCCGCCAGCAAGAAATATTTGGAGCAAAACAAGCAACGTCAGGGCGTAGCTTCGACTGATAGTGGTTTGCAGTACGAAGTGCTTAAATCTGGAAATGGTGCGTCTCCCACTCTGCAAAGTACTGTAACAGTTCACTATGAAGGGAAGTTGATAAGCGGCAAGATTTTCGATAGTTCCATGCAACGTGGTACACCAGCCACTTTTGGAGTCAGTCAGGTCATACCCGGTTGGACGGAAGCTTTACTGCGAATGAAAGTGGGTGACAAGTGGAAGTTGTTTATTCCACCGGAACTAGGCTATGGACCAAACGGAGCCGGTGGAGATATCGGCCCAAATGAGGCTTTAGTGTTCGAAGTCGAATTAATTGAAGTCAAGTAACAGGTTAATGCTAGCCAAGCCTGGCTACTTTTTCTGAGTCTTCAGCAGCCATGACATCGTCCCGTATGCAAAGCGGGGCGAATTGTCCTCGGGGAGAATTGATCGCACCAACGCCTCTGCGGTGGTCAATTCGCGTTTGCCCCCAAATATGAAAGATGTGAGCTGCTTTTTTCATAGACTATCGAAGTGCTCCTCAGAGCCTTCGACTTGATCGCTCCTGTGGCTCAATGCCGCACTCCTTTGATTTCGTAAAGAAGGATGCCTTTTAGAGGTTCCGGTTTTTACGCCTATGAGGATTGGAGCGTGACATCCCGATCCAAACGGTATTAATTGTAAGTGCGCTGGCACTGACACTGCAAAAGATTCTCAACATTTCGGCGCAAGGCTTTATTTATAAGGCACATTTACACAGAGAAAGTTCCTATCGGGATTCGAACATGCTTCATTCAAAGGATGAAGCCATCCCCCTAGGATTAATGGCAGCCACAGCGAAACGATTGGGGTAGGGCTTATGACTACATTGCAGGCAACTTCGCCAGCTACACAATTGCGTAACGTAAAAGAGCAAGCAAGCGGAGCGCTTGAAAGTTTCGACAATGAGGCATTGCGTCAGGTACTGATTCAAGCAGCTGGCAAGCAATTGTCAGTCGTGGCTGAGAACTCGTCAGTTGCAATCGGCGGTCAATTGAATGTCATTCGCCAAGGAATTGCGGACTACGAATCGATTCTCAACCGAATGTCCAACGTTCAGTGTAACGTCGAGAAAATTCACGGCAATGTCGGTAAGGTGGTCCATGAAGTCCAGGGCAGCTCAAATGAACTTCTGGAAATGAGTCGTCGGGTCGAGGGACTCGAGCAAAACGTGTCGGAGATTGACGGTCTCGTTCGGGCAGTGAATGACATTGCAGACCAAACACACTTGCTTTCGCTCAATGCCTCCATCGAAGCAGCTCGGGCGGGTGAAGCCGGTAGAGGATTTGCAGTGGTTGCCAACGAAGTAAAGGAGCTGGCGAATACGACCAAAAAAGCCAACAAGGAAATTCGCGAAACCTTACAACGTATCACCGAAGCAGTATCCGTTTTGTCAGTCAGCGTCCAGCAGTCGGCAGCCCAAATGGATCAGTCGCTATCGGCCGTCGGTGTGGCCCGGGATAACGCGGCACTGATCGACACGGAAACGCGAGGTTTCTGCCAGCAGTTACAGAAATCGTTGCAAACCTTCCAAAGTTTGGACAGCTCATCCAACGTAGTCGAAAACGAAGTTCAAGAAATCAGCACTATCGGACAAACGTTCTTTTATCTACTGGAGCTGATGGAAGCCCAGCAGGCTGCTCGTCAGTCCATAAATCCACTTGTTCGTCTGCTACCGGTGGTGACCGCAAGCACATTCAAAGCTCCAGCCAGATTTACTCGCTCCGAGCCTGAGTACGTAATGCCACCGAATCAGATTTTGATTTCGGCCACCGACACTAAGGGTAAAATTACATTCGCTAACAATAGCTTCTATGAGGTTGCTCAGTACGAGCCAGGTGAACTGGTTGGCAAACCACATAATATCATTCGACATCCCGATATGCCCCGCACCGCCTTTGCGGACTTATGGGACGTAATCAAGAAGGGTAATTTGTGGCAGGGCTACGTCTTGAACCTTTCTAAATTGGGTCGCAAGTACTGGGTCAAAGCGAGCGTATTCCCGTGCTTCGAGAATGGGCAGATTGTGGGCTATATTTCAATTCGCACCAAACCAGAACCGGAAATGGTGCGTCAGGCCATCGAAGCCTATCGTCTGGTACCTTAGTCTAGAGCAAACGTTGCCTAAGCAGCGTGTTTTCACCCTCGACGATTGCTTCAAGAAAACGCGCATGCATTCGTAGGTGCGAGTCGCACTAGCTGAAAAAGTAACCCGAAGCGTCAGCGAGAGAATGTGCCCTGCCCCTCACTGACGCCTCGGGTTACTAATCGTCCACTCTTCGAATAACTCACAGATGCAGTCCTCTGAAGGGCAATACCGCGACGAAGGCATTGCCCAGGGAACTCGCCCAACCGCTCCGAGCTTTTCACAATGTGCCGATGCGCTCTTCTGCTCGAATTGCCTTACAGCAATTTTCGACAATCCCCAGAACTAGCGCCCAACGAGCACTAGCTGCTCCTGGTACGTGGTTTCCGACCTCGAGGCTTGGAATTCATTTCTGGAATCATTTTGGGATCCAGCATTTGCAGCATCCGGGAAATGCATAGCCGATTGACGCTAATATTCAGGCGCTCGGCTTCATCGCACATGGCTTCGTGTAGGCTCTTGGGTAAACGAACCGTAATCATGCGTTGGGGATCATGAGGATCGTTTTCAGGTAGCTCGCGGCTTCGGAGCGCGGTCAACATCAACTGAATCTGATGATATTCCTCTGTCCGCAAAAAGGATCCCAAATCATCATTTGTACTAAATAGCAGGTGAATTACTCCGTTGCCTCCCAAAAACTCCCGATAAAAACATACCCAAGTTGGAGAATTCCCAAACAAATCGTTTGCCAGATCAAAGGCTTGACGACAACGTGCTGAAAACTCAGGCGCTGGAGCAAGCTTTTCCCTTAATTCGGCGGCTACCTTTTTAAACTGTTCCAGCTCCGCCGATATCTTACTTACAGGCTCATTCTTTTGGGGGGCATCCATAAAGCTGTCCGTACGAGAGGCTGTCGCAGTGGGTGAGCTGTACGGTAATGAAGTGCCACTCATTTCGTGAGGTGGAAATTGAGAGTTCATGCTTTCCGAATTCCTAAGTACTAGTTTTAAGGTCCCCCGGTCCTCCGTCGATCGAGAGAATTACTGTGATAAGTCTACCAGTGCAAGCAAACGCTAGCTCATAAGTGCTTATTTTGCTAGCAGTTAGGCCCTGCCAATGCTATCTGCCCAACTTTCGCGCATCCACCAGAATAGGGATGCAAGAAACGTGCCTAGAAAACAGGCAAGCACCTGGGGCGCTCAAAACCCAAGTGTCCACTGGAAAAGCTAGCGAATAAAACAAGAAATCAAGGGATATAAACCCCTCGGTTTAATGGTTTTATTGCCAAGATGACACTATCTTCAAACAATAGTCAAATTGACAACACGCACACTGTTTTAACACACCCTTATGGATTAAGTACGTATCTCCTGTGCAAGCTCGCCTGACCAAAAGTCCACAAAATGCCCATTTTTAAAAATAAAAACAGATGAATCGAAATGGTACACTGTGTGCATATGACACATGACGCTGGATGCGAGCTGGAAAGATCAGGGAGTGGTGTTTTCCAAATTCGACAACTATTAGGGAAAAAGGCACATCACCATGGGAGAAAGTAATTTCATTTTTTGGCGCGGACTGGCGGTCCTTACCCTTACCGCGCTGGGGCCGAACTTCGTAGCGGCTGCACACCTGCCTGTTCAGACAGCTCGGAGCCTTGAGGAATCGGCCTGTCGGCTACATACGGTGGTGGAACAATACCTATGTGATCGGCGTGTAGAATCATCTGTGCACAGTCTCGAGAATGCCGCCTGTGAACTTGTATCGGCTTTAACTCGAAATGACCGGGAAGCGACGCTGTGTCGGTTTAACGAGGTAGTTTCTTGCTACGATCGCACCGTGATCGCCGTGGAGATTGCGTCCAGAAATAGCTTTCCCCACTACCATGGTACTATTGTTGGAGGGCATGCTCGAGCTACAAATTCGCTTGTAATTGAAGCCCTAGCTTGTACGGCTCGCTTGATAGAAGAAATGAACGCGCAGCTATCCGGTTGTGAGCCTATTCACAGTTTCGATCAACATGGACATGGAAATTCCAGGCGGCCGGATATGGCAGGCCACTGGAGCCAATTGAATCAACCCCCTCAACTAGGCATGGGTGTAGGTGGCCGCCACTTTGGCGATCCAGTGGCCCCATTCCAGCCTCCGTCTATCTACAATGGCACCATCCACAATGGCACTTTTCACAATGGGACTGCTTTCAATAATTCAAGCCGCGGTCAAGGTCAGGACCTGGGTAGAGCCATATTGGGTGCTATTCTAAGCGACCTTTTTAGATAGTTGATTTGTTCACGAGGGACAGTAGCCGTGGGCTCAAATCGGCATGAGCGCGAACAATGAGGCTTTCAATTCTTAGGATCAAAAGTTGAGCACGTTTTTTTTCGGCAGGACCTTCAAGGCAGCTTCGGCGAATTTCAGATCTGCCTTGGAGGTAACTTTGATATTGAGCGGGCTAGATTCTACCAAGTGCACAGGGTGTCCCATAGCTTCCACTAATGAAGCTTCGTCTGTTGCAGCCGAGGGTTGCGCATGCTGTTGATAGGCGGTAAGCAACAACTGCGTGCGAAAAACCTGAGGGGTTTGTGCCAGCCACAGGTTTTCCCGAGGTAGAGTTTGCTCGATTTGCTGAGCTGAGTTGGATTTCTTAACGGTTGCATGGCACGGAGTCGCCAGGATTGCAGCTCCGAATTTTTGACCAGCCGCAAAAACAGCATCGATCCAAATATCCGAAACGCAAGGCCTCGCTGCATCGTGGACCGCCACCATCGATAATTCGGGCCGGACTTCGCGCAACCCGTTGAGTACGCTATCTGCCCGTTCTTTCCCTCCAAGAACCGCTTGTATTCCAAGCATGGCAGCACTACCAGCAAATTTTTCGTTGAATAGCTCTTTGTCATCCGGGTGTATTACAAGAATCAACTGTTCCACGTCCCTACGTTTTGCAAAAACTTCCGCCGAATACATCCAAATCGGTTTGTTGCCCAATAGCGTGAAGACTTTCTTGACAAATGGGTCTGCGAATCGAGTGCTGCTTCCTGCAGCTGCAAGGATTACTGCAAATTTATCCATTTCCCGTCTCCCCTTTCCATGTCGTATCACTCAGAATTCTAGACAATAGGACTTTGTTTCACTTCCTACAATCCCTACATCCTGGACGATTGTTACGACGCAGTGCAAATGGTCAATCGGACACGATGCTCAGCCATTCCCGACCCACAGGTAAGCTAACCTTCCAGTGTCTCAATGAACGTGCGCAATGATGAAGTCGGATTTATCACTGGATGAGAGCCGTAACGCGTGAGCGGCCAGGTCTCGAATTCAACCCGAGGCCTTGCAGCCTTCGGCTCACAGATCATTACTGCGCACGGCCAATAAGTAGCTGGCCTGTGCCCTCCGTAAATGAACATCGATTTGCTGCAGTAGGATTCCTCAGAAATGACCAAGACAATCAGCGAAAATTGCCAACTGAGCGTCGATTCTACGATGGCCGCAAGACTGTTGCGTAAAAACCCCGACGACTTGCCGATTTTTGCGTGGCTCCATCGCCCTGCTTCCCATGGCAATTCGATAGCCCCCAGTCTCGTTTCTCGACTAGATGTGGACGGGTCCGACGTTTCAAGAATTCTGGACGAATTGCTGCAGCCACTCATAAATGAAATGGAGTCCTCGCAAAAGGAGGCCATGCGATCGAGCCCCCTTTGGCTACCCGCCTTGTTTACAGAGCTTCTTGCGCGCGATGCTGTTGTTCAGTTGGAGTGCACCCATCGCTTGTTGGCCACAGCCCTACTACCACTATACCGGAGTTTGGGTACGGGCGAAGTCCGAAAGAACTTTGCCGAAACTCGAGCCCGACTTGCGGAATTGCTAGTCCTAGGATTGCTTGGAAAAGAATTGGGCAGTGATTTGGGTGAGTTGCTTCATTTGCAAGTAACAGCCGGTGGAAATCCGTACGACACTCTTAAAGAGTCATGTGGAATCAACCTGGTAGTGGTTGCCAAACTAGTACGACGTTTATCGGTAGATTATGGTGGACCGGATCACGCCGATCGCATGCAGAACGTATTGTCGATGCCATATTCTGAACAGAGCTACGTTCCCGAATGGGCCGAACCTCGTCTGCTATGGCGTTTAGCCGGCGAATTGTTGTCACGCAAACCCGAATTCGTGCTTCCTCGGCAGTGGATGGAAATTGAAGTGCCTTGGACAAAAAGTGCAGAGCATTTCGGCCGATTAGTGCAAGCGTTGAAAATTGTTCAAGGTGGAAAACCTACAGCGGTTACGCAAACTACTTCAGCCAGTCTGGAGCCAGATGATTGTACTATGAGCCTGAATTCCCCTGGAATGGATGCCTGCGATGGCGAAATTCTGGACTGGCTCTGCGATGCTACAACAGCCGAACAGCAAGGAGAGAGCTCTCAAACAAATGCGCAGAAGGAATGCCTTTCAAACGACTTGTCCGAATCGAACACTGCCAAGTCTAGAGAGAGCGAAGCCGACGTAGAGTCAGAGGAGAATTCGACGTTCGGGGATACTCAGAATGAAGAACTGCATGACTCAGCCCACCAGAATTCTCATGAAACGGAACGTACCAACGATGGTCCGGATGTTCCAGCTGCGATTGGTAGCAGCTCAAAGGTCGTAATAAGTGAAATCGCTTCCCACAACGACCCTGGTTTTTGTAACGTGATTCGTCGGCAGGTTAGAAACTGTAGAAATACGAAAAACCCGATGTCGCTTATCGCAATCGAAGTTAAGCCTGACTCGGAACATGAAAAATTCACCTCCCAACCGGGAGGTGGACTAACGTACTGGCAGCAGAAATTAGTCAACCACGTTGCGTCCCAGCCCGGAATACAGGAACCAATGGCATTTACCACATCTGTTGGTGAACTAGTAATTTGCTTAATGGGCGCTGAACGGAATGAGGCAACAAGTATCGTAAGAGAATGTATGTTCGGCGTTTTTTCGACAGATTCTGGCAACAAAAGTAACAGTGCTCTAACTACGAGCAGTTTGTCTGCGAAAATCCATTGCGGTATCGGATCACTTCACTTTCCGATACCTAAGGTTGAGGCAGAAGCATTGATTGAAGCAACTTGGCGCTGCTTGGCAGCTGCTGGGCGCCACGGAAGCATGTCGATCAAGAGTATAGAAGTGTTCTGATATCGCCTTTTCTCCTAATCCGCATGTATCATTCATGCTAGCCTAAGGCCGAGCAAATTCGGCTGGCAAGAGTTCGTTAGCCTGCCCAGCGGCAGTTCGCGTAGTAAGCAACACTTCGAAATTTTCGCCAGTTTTTCGGACTAGCCACACTAATTCCTGATTTAGATCATGCAGGTCAACGACCGTAGGGTCCGTATTTCCTCGTCGCGCAATTTCAGTTAGCGCGTCGCGTACTGGACTTTGAGTGTGAGCAAATTGTCTTAGCTGCTGGTTACGAGTGATTCCAGCTCGCTCGAATGCATCGCCATCCAAGCGAAAACTCACTGTCAAGGCACCAGCGTGCAATTGGTCATTAGCCTCAGTTGCAACTAATTGTAAAGCCACTTCGATCGGTTCTTGGTCAAAACGAACTGTAATGGGAGTTGCCAAAAACTCGTCAATCGAGAAGGATGGGCTCAGGGTGTCACCTGGAATATCCTGTGGCGCGGCCTGTGTCGCATAATCGCCGAGGGCAGTCCAAGAGGCAAATGTTAAATTGGTGATTGCGGAGGCAGGTAGGTAGCAATTGATAATCGTAACACCGTTCTCAATACCAGTGCGTTGAAAAGAATTTAATGACCGCAACATGGCAGGTAGGCGAATGGCAATGGTTCGCCAGCTAGAGTGTGGCATCTCGTTTGCCAACCAGGCCTCGACGTTGGAAGCTAGTTGGGAGAGGTGTGTTTGCCACATTGTACGTAGCATGCCCGAGTCAGCTTGATTCATGGCCTGAAGTTGAATTTCCCAATACCACGGCTCCGTTAATTGAGTCTGAAAGAGTAAGCCTCGGGTATCGTATCCGAGCCAATGCGGTAGATTTGATTTCAAACGCATCGGAGCGGAGGCTAGCAACCCCCGGCCTGGGTTGTAGAGATAACTGGGAGCAACCAAGAGACTTACATCGTAGTTTGAACTGGTTCTTTTCCAGAGGCCTTCCAATGACCCAAGCGGCGGCTCAGCCCCTTCCATTTCTAGCACATCGTTTAGTTTTGCCCGTGGAAGAATACTAAAACAAACAGCTTGTTGGCGCTCGTCCAGGTATTGGGCAGCAACGAAGAGCACGTCTGCTCCTCGCTGAAAACAACGGGCATTTGCCACAGATATATCAGCTATCGGCGACCAAGTGGTCACCAGTTTTTCAATCTGCATTGGTTCGGCCAAGGTGACACGCATGGCCCAAGGTGGGGCAGCGTCCGGCTGCCCCTCATACCAAGCTACAGTAACTTGTTGGATGGCGTCGGCTGTCAAGCCACAACGCATTGTTATGGCTGAACACAGGTTTTCCAGCTGCATATCAAAACAAACCGCCAAGGCTTGTTTTATCGGACCTTTCCAATCCTCTGGACGAAGTGATAAATAGGCTCCCGAGCCTGGAGCAAGCATGTCAATTGGGAATGGCTGCGGCGCGAAAGCAGGTAACCATAGTCCATCGGAACTTTCGACCAGCTGGTAATGATTCAATCGAGCATCGATATCTTCAGCCTGCTTTGGAGTAGCTGGCGTGGGAGGAATATAATCAGCAATTGGCGGTTTTTTTGATTTTTCTGGGGCGGCTGGTTGAAGGACTCCGCTGGCCTTTAGGATGAGCAATATAGCTATTAATACGAGACAGCCACCGATTGCAGGCAGCAAGAGTGAGCTTTTGCGGGGTTGACGCTTGAGGGAACGGACATTCTGTACGCTTGAGTAAGAACTGGATTGTGCATGCGTAACTTGCTGGCTAACGATTGAAAGTTGAGAAGTTGGTTTGCTAACCCGAGTTGGCTCGTTGGAGGCTAGGTCGGGGGTTGATTGTTTGCGGACAACTTTTTCGCTCGATTCTCTTTCGTTCGATTCTCTTTCGTTCTGGGTTTTGGGAGAACGCTGGTTCGGTTGTGGAGAGGTTGGCGAAAGATTTTCGCTCGCAATTCGTTGAGCCAATTTGAGTGCTGCTAAAGCCTCGCCCGCATCTGTAAAGCGAGCCGACGGATCTTGGGCCACACAATGGAACCAGACTTGGCTCAACGCCTGATGCTCCCCTGTCAACCATTCTGGAGTAGTTCTCTGCGTTAGGTGTTTGGTCAAGATCTCGGAAGCGTTTGAGCCCTCCGACAGATTTTTGTTTGACGCAAGCCAATGCCATAAACAACCGACGGCGTAAACGTCGCTTGTTGCATTCGGATTTTGGCCAGGAACCGCTAACTCGGGAGCAGCGTATCGGTAGTAACTAAGCGGATCGGAGTCCCTGGAGAACAGTCCAGGTAGATCAACTAGCTGAAGGTTGCCACAAATACAAAGCGGATCCCGCACCAATGTTACGCCACGAGCATCTAGGAAGATTTGGCTTGGAACTACTCGTCCATGCGCCAATCCATGGGCATGCATCTTCGCCAGGCCGGCAAGTAGTTGGACGATGATCTCTAGTATTTGGCCAGGCGATAGACTAGCTGGGGCGATTTTATCGACCGAGCGACCACCGGGCATTGCGAGCGCAATGACCAGCTGTCCATCTCGTAGTTCCGGAGCAAGTACTTCTTGAAGATTTTGATGATGAATTTGAGACTGCGCATCAACTCTGCTTAGGCTTGGCAGGAGGGGGCTTAACTCTTTTAATTCTCCCTGGCCTACAGCTTTGATTAATTTCTTTTCCTGAGCGCCGAGCTCGGAAACTGCTTCCCACCACGAGGAAAACAGTGTCTGATGTGCAGGTTGCAACACGATCCAGCTACCGATGCGAAGTGGAGCATCGCGCTGCCCGACTAATACTTTCGCTTGGTGTTTGGTGAGCTGTCCAAGCTCAACAAGTTTTTGCAATACGGCCATTCCCTTGAGGCATTCGTCGGATTCCAAGTGCTCTGCGACGGTCGTGGCCCAAAGGCGGCACTGTTGGCTGCTAGCCAGTCCCGAGGAGGATAATCTTTGCCAAAGTTCAATGCTTGAGAATGCCATGAATCCTATAATTCATCCGTAGGGTACACCGAAGCGTGTTATTCTTCAATAAAAGTCGAAAAGCTACCTCCATTCTAGACAATCGAGCAATTCACATGAATCGTACTGATACGCAAGAGCCTGCAATTTCGAACACGGAAAATCATGGAATTGGATTAGCTTCAGACACCTCCGCTCCATGCTCCAAACGTACGCCATCAGCCAGTGAAGCCACGGACTATTATTTTTGCCAAGCGGCCGACGTGCTGGGAGTGCCGACATGGTTGCGAAGTCTTTTGTTGATTCCCAAACGGGAGGTCACGGTCCGAATTCCCGTTGAGATGGACAACGGAAGCATCGAGACCTTTGTTGGCTATCGTGTTCAACACAACAATTTTCGAGGGCCAATGAAAGGAGGCTTGCGCTACCATCCGGAAGTCAACTTGGATGAAGTTCGTTCTTTGGCCAGCCTCATGACTTGGAAAACGGCAGTAGTAAATATCCCGTATGGCGGTGCTAAAGGGGGAGTGTGTGTGCAGCCAAGCCACTTAACGACGAAGGAAATGGAACGATTAACACGTTCGTTTGTCGATGGGATCCACGATATTATTGGTCCTGATTCGGATATTCCAGCTCCCGATATGGGTACAACTCATGAAGTCATGGCTTGGTTCCGAAACCAATGGGAAAAGTATCATGGTTTCAATCCTGCAGTCATTACAGGTAAGCCCGTGGAGGAGTATGGTGCCAAGGGACGTGAGGAGGCAACAGGACGGGGCGTAGGAATTTTGGCACTCAAGTTACTCCGTCGGTTGAACATTCGCCCACAAGACTGTCGAGTGGCCATTCAGGGGTTCGGAAACGTTGGTTCGCATGCTGCCAAGTTTCTTAGCGAGAGTATGTTTCCAATTGTGGCTGTCAGCGATGTTAGTGGCTGTTATTTCAATCCCCGCGGCTTGGACGTGGCGGCGCTGTTGAGGCATGCACTTGCCAACCGTAGCCTTGAAGGATTTGCTGAATGTGACCGTTTGCCTGCCAATGAACTACTCAGCCTGGAATGCGATTTGCTGATACCGGCGGCCTTGGGAGGAGTCATTAGCGAAAACAATGTCAGTAGTGTTCGAGCTAGAACCATTATCGAAGCAGCCAATAGTCCAATTCACCCCGAAGCACATCGCCGATTGACGGAAGGTGGTATCACCATCCTGCCAGACATACTTGCTAATTCAGGTGGCGTCACCGTAAGTTATTTTGAATGGGTCCAAAACCTGCAACACTACAGTTGGAGCCTGGATCGTATACGGCAGGAACTAGATCACAAACTGTCAGAAGCCTTTGAATCCGTCTGGCAAGAATCGATTGCAAAAAGTCTGGATTTGCGGACGGCTGCTTACACCGTAGGCATTGGACGAGTTCAGCGAGCGGCGGAGTTGGCAGGCTTTCGTGCCTGAACTATGACTTGTCGGCTTGGTCGTTCGTCTCCGAGCCATCTCGTACACGGTGCAGGTCGAGTTCATGAAACCAGAGGTCGTCGTTTGGCACGTAAAGTTCCAAGCGATCGAATTGTCCTTTGGCGTTGGCCACGAAATGGGCTACACCTTCATCAAACCACGCATGCGTATGATCCCATCGGATGACAAATGTGTCGTAATGCAAGTGTTCCAATCGCCCGGTGAGCTTTGTATACGGAAGCAAACTGATCACAAGTTGGTTACCGGCCAGATCTATGGAGACGTCACCATAAAGCGGGCATCGAAATTTACCCACATAAGCCTCCCATGCGTGACTTGGCAGAGTATCGCTGGCGACTGCAGTAATGGCATCTCTGACTTGAGCATCAAATTTCTCTCGGCTCTTTATAAAAATTGGTAGCAGTTCTTCACTCCAATCTTTTTTCGGACCACCCAAATAAGCATCGAGTATTTGATAGGAGATGGCAGGCGAAATGCTTGTCATGCTGTTTGTCAGTATCACCATGCCTAAATTCTCCTCTGGCACCAGAACAACCTGTGAATACATGCCATCATATCCGCCTCCATGTCCAACAATTTTCCGCCCCAGATAATCTGAAAGTGACCAACCAAGTCCATAAGCTCGAAAATGTGTAGAAGGAAATCGTTGACTCTGCGACGCCGAAGTTGGAATAGGCATGTGAGCACTCCACATGTCCTCACTCCTGGCAACGCTAAACAATCTGGCCTGCTTTTCACCTGTCTCGGATTTAGCACGGGCACGGTCGTCTGCTGCTTGCTCGAGCCTCGCTTGCTCAGTCTCAATCGCCCCATGCCGAAGTTGCAATCGGATCCAATGAGACATGTCGTGAACCGAAGAGATGATCCCGCCTGCAGCCGCCATGCTATCCCAATTCATCCACGGCAATGGCAGGCTTTGATCGGGTAGGACGGTTTTATGCGGAGTGGCATAGTTGCCCTGACTCAATAACTGATTTGTCGAAGTCACCGTTCGATCCATCCCAAGCCGTTTCAATATTCTGGTTTCAACAAACTCACTCCAACTCTGCCCACTTACGACTTCGATCACTTGGCCTGCGGCAAGAAACATTAGGTTGGAATATCCGTAACTCGATCGGAAGGAGGAGGCAGGCTTAAGTTTTGCAGCTCTTTGAAGGACTTCTTTGGGAGTGTAGCTCGTTCCCCACCACAGTAGATCGCCGCTAAAGGTGCCTAATCCGCTTCGATGGCAAAGCAAATCTCGAATCGTTAGTTCGCGACTGGCATAACCGTCCTGCAAGGTTAGCCACGGCAGGTACTTTTGTACTGGATCGTCCCAGTGAATTTTTCCCTCATCAACCAAAATGGCTAAAGCGGCCGAAGTGAAGGCTTTAGAGTTCGAGGCAATTGCAAAAAGAGTATGTTCGTCAACTCGAGAATTAGTTTCGGCTTCGCGCACACCGAATCCTCGTGACAGCACGACACGGTCATCTTTGACAACTGCGACGGCCAAGCCGGGTACGTGCCAATCCTGACGAGCGCGCTCGATGTACGTCTCTAGCTCAGCTACGTCAACGACCGTCAACGCACCAATAGTAGCGGACTCAGAGGTTTGAGCGCATAACTTCATTGGTGCGAACGTGCCAAGCAGATTGTAAACAACGACCATCGTTCCGAACCAAGCAGGTCGAATAGCGTTGTTTTTGGCGCGCGTTAGCCAACTGAAAAAAGTTCCACGAACCGCTGGACCCATAGTCATTATCAGAACCTCTAAAAATGATGAGTACCGAATTTGTCGATTCATCACGACCTGCCAACCTTTGACGCAACGGTTCAGCATTGAGTTAGCAATTGGCTTACTTGCTCTCTGCCGGAGTAATCCGTAACTGGCGTTGCTCTTGTTCCTCTTGCTCATCATCGAACACCTGTACAGCCCAACTTGGATACGGATCTTCGCTTCCCTTTTGACTACGCCACAATATGCGGTTGAGCGTATCTTCCGGAGCTGCATCAATCTGCAGGAAGTTTAACGTACCAGACACAAGTGCATCGTCCCTTAGAATTGGATCGAGAATCGCAGTGGGGGATGGGTTCATTTGATCTAGGGGTACTAGGTTGGGTACACAATCGTAAGGAGAATAGTCGGGCTGTTCCTGGAAGCAATCAAACATGGGCGAGGCACTGGCGTCAAAGCGGTTCATTGGCGGCAGCCCTAGAATTTGCTCGATCGTTCGCAGAACGCTGGTCGTATTATATAGAGTGCTAATGGTCTTATTGCGTTTTGACCAGGGACTAATAACCCAGGCGGTTGTACGGTAACCACTGACATGATCCCAGCCTGCTTGAGGATCGTCTTCAATTACGAAAATCGCCATTTCTTTCCAAAACGTACTGTGCGAAAGACCCTCCACGATCCGTCCTAGGGCCAGGTCATTGTCGGCCATGCAGGCGGCGGGAGTTGGGCACCCTGCACTCGTGCCGCTCGTGTGATCATTCGGTAAACAAATAAAGGTGAGCTGGGGGAAAACCTTTTCAGACTCAAATTGCTTCAACTCACTTAAAATAAAATCCGCTCGATATTGATCCGGGACCGACATGTTCCACCCTACGTATCCGGCAGGAGAAAAATTACGAATGCTTTCTACCCCAGGTGAGCATTCAAATATAACGTCGGAGGTTTCCCCTTTCCAACATCGA
>JAGQOY010000060.1 GCA_020427005.1 Planctomycetales bacterium | reverse complement strand
GAATTTCTACGAAATCGGTGCTGGAAAGGTCTTAGCAGGAACCATCAAGCGAATTAATCGCAAGATGCCATGCCAAAGCTTTGGAGGGTAGTACCCCGGGTAAGTCGGAATACTTAAAGATTTAAGCAGAAGCGGTTTGCAAATGATTGTTGGCGGTAGTACCCAGGAGCCTCCTGGCCAAGGTGTAGCTTTGCGTGATGAAATTCGGTTTGAAGTTTAACATTGAGAGAAAAGCGTTATGAGTGAGTCGCTGGGGATTTCCGCGGACCTATCGGGGCAAGTTGCTATGGTTACAGGAGCCTCACAGGGACTGGGAAAAGCCTGTGCGATTCGCTTGGCAGGTTGTGGAGCCAAAGTCCTGTGTGTTGCGCGTAACGCAGAAAAGCTTCAGGCCACTGTAGCAGAGATCCTTTCGGCAGGTGGCAATGCCGAAGCGTTACCATGCGATGTAGGCAATCGGGAGAGCGTGGCCCAGCTTTTTCGCCAGGTAGAGGAGCAGTTTGGCAAGCTGGATATCCTGGTTAATAATGCGGGTATTACTCGCGACACGCTTTTGCCAAGGATGACCGACGATCAGTGGGATGATGTGATTCAGACGAACTTGACGAGTTGTTTCTTGTTCTGTCGCGAGGCATCGAAACTTATGATGTCGGCTCGCTACGGAAGAATTATCAATATGTCCAGTGTGTCAGGGTTGATTGGAAATCCTGGTCAAACCAATTACTCCGCGTCAAAAGCCGGCATGATAGGATTGACTCGCAGTTTGGCTCGGGAATTGGGGAAGCGCAAGATTACCATCAACGCTGTCGCCCCTGGGTTTATTGAAAGTGACATGTCGCATGCTCTGGGTGACGCGATGCTGGTAGAGGTTAAGAAGCGGATTCCGGCCAATCGACTAGGCCAGCCCGACGATGTGGCTGCTGCGGTGGTTTTCCTGGCTAGCGCTGGTGCAGCATATATCACTGGTCAAGTTCTCACGGTGGACGGAGGGATGACCGCTTAGCTGTGCTGTTAATTTGGATCTAAGCAATTTAAGCGTCCAGTCTGAATGCAGCCAGAGGACCTTAACGGGGGAGTTCGTGCAGGACGCTACTTTTTAAGCGGTGCGGATTGAGGCTACCTACATCACTTGACCGACTTTGCTAAAATCTTCTATCTTTTGAGGTTTACCTGGGGTCGCAGGGGCAGCGGTTGTAGCTACAATCCCCCCAGTACGACATAATCCCTGAGACTAGGTTCCAACCGGACAGAGAATTACCCTCCGCCGGACAGAGAATTGCGAGTGAAGAACGATAAATCAGTGACCACATAGAGTGACCATTCAGTAAACCAATAAGTAAGTAGTGACCACCAATAATAAGGTAGGCACTGGAAATATAACAACGATTCGGGAGCAAATTAAATGGCATCTGTTGAAGACCGAGTGATTGATATTGTCGCTGAACAATTGGGAGTTGAGAGGGACAAGATCACTCGCGAAACCCATTTCGTTAACGATTTGGGAGCAGATTCGCTGGATACAGTCGAACTTGTGATGGAATTGGAAGAAGAGTTTGACATTAGTATCCCGGAAGAAGCTGCCGAGAAGATTCAGAGGGTTGGGCAAGCCATCGATTACATCGAAAAAGCCCAGGCAGAGTAACTGTTTCTCCGGTACGCTTGGCTCAATTGTACGTTGAGTGGCCCACGGTTGGTTGCTGGACGGAATCTGGTTGAGCCCCGGCAATACTCGAGCTTTGGTCCCAGGGTTGGCATTAGGTTGTAAGGAAGTGCAAAGTGTGAGCACAACCTACCACCGTGTACCAGCATGGGCATCTGTCGACCTAGGGTGTCGGTCCGGAGATTCTCAGTATATGAGGGATTCTCAGAAAAGAGGGATACTCAGCACAGCAAGCTCGGTAGCTACGCGAGAGGGTAAGTAACAGAGAAGCTTGGACCGAAACACCTTTTCTTAATTCGATAGCAATATGATGAAGCGTCGCGTAGTCATTACGGGGTTAGGGGTTGTGACACCACTAGGAATGGAGGTGGCTCAACTTTGGGATGCAGTGCTTGCCGCTAAAAGCGGTATTAAACCGCTGAGCCTGATTGACCCAGCACCCTTCAAGGTTCGTTTGGCAGGTGACATACCGGAATTTGATCCGGGGGATTACTGCGATCCAAAGGATCTGAAACGATTGGATCGATTTACTCTATTTGCTATGTATGCGGGAGGCAAAGCGATAGAGGATTCCGGTCTGGACATATCTTCCGAAGATCCATTTCGCTGTGGCGTAATTCTGGGATCGGGCATCGGTGGGTTGGCGGAAATCGAAATTCAAGTTGAGCGACTGCTGCATAAGGGTGCGGATCGAGTCAGCCCGTTGACCATACCCAAACTCATGCTCAATGCAGCTGGTGGGAATCTTTCAATTCGCTACGGGTTGCGAGGCCCGAATTTTACAGTCGCTACCGCTTGTGCTAGTGCAACAAATGCAATGGGAGATGCACTTAAGTATATTCAGTATGACGATGCAGACGTGATTGTTACTGGAGGCACAGAAGCAGCGATTACGGCGATGGGGCTCAGTGCGTTTCAGAATATGAAAGCCTTGTCCGACCGCAATGACGAACCCCATCGGGCTAGCCGACCCTTCGATGCCGCGCGAGATGGATTTGTGTTGAGCGAAGGTGCTGGTTTGTTGGTGTTTGAAGAATTGGAACACGCCAAGTCACGGGGTGCTAGAATCTATGCCGAAGTGCTGGGTTTTGGCGCCAGTGGAGATGCGGGACATATTACTCAACCTGATCCGGCCGGTTCAGGGGCTGCGCGAGCCATGCAAAACGCTCTGTACAATGCGGGACTAGAACCTGCGGTCGTCGACTACATCAATGCCCACGGTACGAGCACGCCTCTTGGTGACAAAGCAGAAACACAAGCCATGAAGGCAGTTTTCGGTGCACACGCGTACCAAATGGCAGTTTCAAGCACCAAAGGAAGTTTGGGGCATGCTCTGGGTGCAAGTGGTGGTATTGAGATGATCTTGACCGCGTTGGGCGTCTACCATGATATGGTGCCACCAACAGCCAACCTCGAGAACCCGGATCCCGAGTGCGATCTCGACTATACGCCTCTCAAGCCGGCTTCGCGCCTCATTAACACGGCGATGAATAACAGTTTTGGATTTGGCGGGCACAACGCAAGCATCATTTGCGGCAAAGTCCGTTAGAAGCCTTGCAGTTTTTTTGGCGGAAGCCAACTAGCGAGACAATGTTGCTAGTGCGCCCCGATCAAAACTCCTCGTGAGGCAAATCGAATACTACATTCTACTCAGCACCCTTGCTTGATCGCAGTCTGCAATCTTTGCCGCTAATCATTCGCCCAGACCAAGCAATCAGAGCTGTCACTCTGAAGGCTGGATAGGTGGTTGGGGCTTTCGCCAGCGTTCAACAAGTATCGCATCTAGCAAAAGTTGGCTGACGTGATAAATGATCATAGGCAAGATGCTGACACCACAATCGATGGCTAGTTTCAAGCCGATCATCAGCGTTTTTTGGCTGCTTCCCAACGCGACTGCAATCTGCTGAGGACGTTGGATACCACATATGTGCGAGGCGTACCAGCCACAACCCAGAGCCAGCAAGTGAGCGATACTGGCCAAGCCAACGACTAGTAGTACCGAAGTCCAAGGCGTCGAAGTAACACCTGTGACCATGTTGTGCCCCATCTGAATAGAGCCGAGAAGTACCATGCTGAGAATGCCCAGTTGGCAAGCGACCGAAAGCGAATTTCGGTGCTGATGAGCAAATGTAGATATGCGATTCCAAAATCTAAGCAGCTGGCCAATGACAATTGGCAGTACCACTAGAAGTGCTAGGTTTGCAACCATCGGCCCAAACTTCATTTGCACTTCCTGACCGAGCAAAAACACAAGCCACAGGGGTGTAATAAAGGCGCAAGAGAGGTTGGTTATGAGTGTAACAAAAATGGCCACCGTGTCGTCGCCTCCCGCCTTGCGTGTCCAAACCGCTGCTGAGGCCAGTGTGCATGGCACCGTAGCGGCCACGACAAGTCCACCAGCGAGCTCAAACGGCAAGATTTGCGAAAGAGCGTAAGCCAACAAAGGCAACAGTCCCATATTGATTGCTGAAGCCATTATTGCCGGCCCGGGCCTTAGGATGGCATTTTTGACCAATTCCAGTGGCACTGGCAGCGCCATCATCAACATAACGCACAATACAATCGAAGTTTGCAGGCCAGGTATTTCGGTTAATGGAAGAAGTGATTCGCTCAATAGCAGACCGAAGGCCACCGTCGCTACCAGCAGGGACATGAACCAATTGCGAGCTAAAAATGCCACTTTGAGCAACTCATTTAGAGGGGCTGAATCTCTATCACCTGCGACTTTGGGGCGAGTCGGAGGCATCGAGAAACAGCTATCTGACTCATCTAAAGGGGGCTGAATCTCTAACACCTGCGACCGTGCTGGGCTATTCTTTCAATGCCTGTTGCCAATACTCGCGGGCCCCTTGGTGAAGTCGGGCACCAATCTGCGTAATCACTTTATGGCACAGGAAATTGGCTCCTCGCGCACTAGCTTCGGCGGGAATCCCATGAGTCAGGCCATATAGGAACGCTCCTGCAAACATATCCCCGGCCCCAGTTAGGTCCTTTGGAGTGCAAGGAATGGCGGGTACATGACATTTCGTACCTTCCACGTTTACATGGACCCCATTAGCTCCATCGGTTACAACGCAGTTTGGAATCATGGACTCTAGCTTTGCGAAGGCAGACAACGTATCGGTGGCACCTGTCACTGCCAAAGACTCTGGGGCATTGCAGAATAATAGGTCACTTTGGGCCAGGGCTTCGCGAAAGGGTTCTCCGAAAACTTCCGGGATAAACGCATCAGAACAGGTCAATGCAATTTTCGTATTGTTTTCTCGAGCCACGCGAATGGCTTCTCGGATTGCAGCTTGACCCGTTTCAGGATTGGCAAACACGTAACCTTCCACGAAGAGCCATTTGGAATCTGCAATCCTCGTCGCATCTACGTGATTGGCACTTAGGTGACTCGATACGGCCAAACAAGTTCGCATTGTTCGTTCGGCATCGGGTGTAATAAGGGCCAAGCATGTACCCGTAGACTCCGACACGAGAATTGGATTCCCCATGTCAATCTGCAATTGCTCAAACTCTTCGACGTAATGTAACCCATATCTATCATCTCCCACGCAGCCAATAAATGCTGTGCGACCACCTAACTGGGAGATGGCAATAATAGAATTGGCCACCGATCCACCACTGACAAGCCTGAGTTCATGTTGGCTGTCGTGGAATCGTGAGAGTAGGAGTTGTTGTTCGTCGAGGTTAACAAGCCGCATTGTGCCGCGTTCAAATCCGAGCGTGATGAATTCTTCATCGGAAACTTCAAGGAAAATGTCTACGACAGCGTTACCGATTCCGCATACGTCAAATAGGCTCATGAGCATAGGGTCCAATGGTTTGATTGAAGCACGTTGTGGTGAATCCCAGCAGAAAATGTGAGAGGCAGCGGTTTTGAGGCGACCAGTCCACATATTCCGCAATTGAACAGTGGAGGCTGGAGTGCTAGGTTCCTAAGACCAATGAATTCAAAAATTACTGTACTACGCAATTCGCCGGTTCGCACAGGAACGGAAGATTATTGTAGATAGCGGATTCTTTGTATACCGCCTAAATAAGTGCGGGCCCTGCCGAGACGACGCCTTAGATTAATTTTCAAGTGTACCATTGTCTTATGGCTTTGCGCATTCCTAAATAGCCGTGCAATTATGAACTGAGAGCCGAAGGCTGTAAGGCGGCATGGTGTAGCCTCGGCCAGTTCTCGATCCCCGGCCGCTCAAGTGTCACGGCCCACATCCAGTGATAAATCCGAGTTCATGATCACGCATGAACATTGGGATACGAACCGCGGCGGCTTGCAACTTGTCAAGGCTGGCGAGAAAATATTGGACACCGAGAAAAACGTTTTCGAACGTTGTTGAGGCAGACTACTTGCAATTGACCGAAGATTGGGGGTGCGCCGTACGACCATGAAGGCAGCCGATTATCGACCACATCCGTTGTTGCGAAACGGACATTTGCAAACCATGATGGTCGGTTTGCACTGCGGGATTCGTCCCAGCTACAACGCCCAGATGATCGATGTGGAGTTGGTTGATGGGGAGTGTCTGCAAGTGCACGAAGAGAAAGGTGGGCCTGTTGCAGACAAAGCGGCGGTCGTGATATTGGTGCATGGCCTGGGAGGAGATCATGCGAGCCCCTATCTCCAACGTATTGCCCATCGATTGCGTCAGTATGGACAACGAGTTTGGCGGTTGGATTTGCGAGGACATGGTGCCGGTCTAACCAAAGCTTGTTTACCTGCTCATGCAGGGGCCAGTTCGGACTTGGCAGCAGTCTACTGCAAAGCTGCTGTGACCTACACGCGAGCTCCTATTCGACTAGTTGGTTTTTCATTGAGTGGAAACATTCTACTGAAGTTTCTGGGTGAATTGGCTGCTGGCAAGTACGACTGTTTGCCTATGCAGCGTCTGGAACACGCACTGGCTGTTGCCCCGCCTGTGAACTTGCATGCGTGTGCGAATAACATGGATCGTGTTTCGCGCAGTCTCTATTCTCACTACTATTTGAGAGCTTTGGATCGGCAAGTCCAACAAAGGCGACGCATGTGGTCACGCTGGGAAGCAATTCCAACACAACCTCGACCTAAATCAATTCGACAATTTGATGCCCGATATACTGCTCCCTTAAGTGGATTTAAATCCGTTGATGATTACTATACGTTGGCCTCGGCTACCGATTGGTTAAGTTCCATTGTTACCCCGACGATGGTCCTGTTAGATCAACACGACCCGATTGTGACCATCGATTCTTTTGATCATCTGGCGTGGAATTCAACGTCCACCCAAATAGAAGTTTCGCGTTTTGGTGGCCATATGGGTTACTTTACGCGAGATCCTGAGGGAGGCATCTCTCGCTGGATAGAGGATTATGTTGTACATCGCATGCGAATGCAGGCGAGCTAGCATAAAAGGCGTTCAGGCTCCAAGCGTGAAGACTTTTTGCTGCCATACATTGCATCACTGGAAGGGTAGATCGGTCGGATGTTTGCCAGGGTGGTTAGGGCAATTTGTTCAATCCTGATCGCAAGCCACGCGATGAACGAATTGCCAAAGCTATGCAGCACGTCGATCATTCATATGTTGCTGCCTTCTCAACCTTTTGCGTTCTGCTTTCGATAGTTGGCGATTTGAACTATCCGTATGATCGTTGTAGTCCGCTGTGGTAGTGGGAGAGCCACCGCGCTGGTCGGATGTGCTTGGAAGCTTCATCTGGGCGTTAACTGGTCGGATCGATTGTCCGGAGCCATGCTCGGTGGGAGTCCCAGAATCCTCGGGTGGAGGAAGTCGCAGTGAGGGGATTTTTAGTTTGGGCAAGCGAAAACTTGGCAATCCTAGCTTGGGAAGCCTGGGTTTGGGGATCTTGGGAAGAGAGAGCTTGCGAACTTGTCTCTGCGAATTTTCGGAGGAGCCATCAAGATCCGCTTTTCTTGTTTGCACTTTGAACATTGCAGGTTTCGGCAAGCGGATCTTTTTGAGATTTTGTATCGATGGTAGGCGCCATTTTCGAGTTGGAGACTCTGGGATAGAACGATTCTCTTTGCTGGCTTGGGCGTTTTCTGGCGCGGCAGTTTTCTTGACCTTAGCAAATTCTTCAGCATTTTCATCAAATTTTGGTCTGCCAAGCCACTGTTTGAGCGACCGTGTGCTTGTTTGCGTCTCAGACGCTTGTTCATTGCTTTTTGTTGTCGCACCAGAGTCGCGCCGGAGTAGTTTGCTTAATCGAGATTGGGGCGCCGATGCCTGATTTGTAGCTTTGGATTCATCTGCGATCGACTTGGATGCGGTGACCTCGGCCACGGGTTGAGTGGAAGTTTCTTGCTTCAAAAGCTTAGCGTCGGTGGCCGAGCGGCGCAAACGCCATCGCCCACCCTCCAGGCTGGTGCGTTCAGGACTAGTGCTGGTATTGCCTTTGGAATGTCTCAATCTCGAACTTTTTTCTGTTTCATCACTTTCAGCTGCCCTTCCGAGTCCCAGACTTGGTAGTGATGGCAAAGCACGTGCTACACGTTCGCGAATCGGCATTGAAAGGCTGGTGGCGAGCTTGCCCCGAAGTAGGAAACGACGTTGCGCATCGATATAGACACTGCGCAAGTACGTCAGAGCTGCCAGCCAGAAACAATTCAGACCAAACAGCCAAGTCGAGGCTCGCAACCAGAAACGCTGAGGTTCGTTGATATTTAGGTGGAATTCGGCTTGGCTAAGAGCCAAACTGGTGGCCCAAAGTCCAAGACCGGCCAACATGAAAAAAAGGCTCGCAGGGACACTCTTTAATTCACTACACAAACGCAATCCGAGCATCCCAATTAGACAGGCGAGCGTGGATTGCACTACTGCAGTGCCGCTCCAACCAAGTTGGACTTTGCACTGACGGTCCAGAGACAAGGCAAACATATCTGTGACTCGTGTAGTTGCATCCAAACTGCCAATGATGCAGGTTGCGACCAACCAGAACCAAAGTCTGTAATCGCCATTGTAGTCGTCTAGCTTATGTCGACGCAGTTGAAAGATTAGCACTGTAGCTACTAAGCAAAAAGTCCAGAGGTGGCTTTCCAGCCAGGCGGCAAGGCTGCGCGGATGACTAGCATCCAACATGATGGACAGAGGATGCCCATACCCCCAGCCTCGCACGTATATCCAGTAATGAAGGCAAGAGAGAATGGCAGGCAAAAGCAGGCTCAGCGCGAGGACGGCCGCAAAGCTGCGGCGACGGACCGGGATAAGCTGAACCAGTCGGTGTCCACAAATCGATCGAACGTCCTGACTGTAGCCAGCTACTCGTTTGGTTGAGCTGCCGGATTCATCGGGAGTTTGTTTGTCGGTGAAGCGAGGAGTGCGTTCGGAGGAATCGCTGCGGTCACGTAGAACGCGACGACGTCGAACTAGTCGTTGGTCGCGTGATATCGGCATGATCCACTACTCCCGCCTGGCGATTAATCATATTAGCCTAGGTGTTGATTTGGTCGGACGCACACTGGTTTGGTTGGACGCCCATTTTGTTGGGTCGGACCTTCACAGCGGCAGACCTTTCCCCTGTCAAGCCTTCAAGTTTACGCACAAGCCCCGGGTGAGATTTGAGTGTAACCTTGCGGGGAGCGGTTGATTGAGGGCGTCGCTAAGCCCATTCCCTCGGTGTGACAATCCCAACTTTCGATACAAAAGTCAATTCCGTTTCTTTCGAATTACAGATTCGCAGGTCCCAGAGAAGGAAAGGGCGGAATCGCGTCAATCCGCCCAGAAATATTTTTGACCTCTCGTCGACAGCGTCCTAACTTTCCCTTAGCCATACAAATCGTAGGAGCTCCCCTGACTACCTAGTTATGCAATCAATGTCTTTACCCATCACTACCGTTTCTGAGATCATTCCTCCCGTCAGGGCGGAAAATCCTGTCTTGGACCAGTTGGTTCAAGGGCGGTTAGGAAACTTCTCGGGGTTATTTCTCGCATTGCGAGCTAAACATCCCCCGTCGGCATCGCATTCATTGAGAGTCGCCCTTGGGTGTTCCAAATGGGCGACTTGGCAGGACATGCAGCCAGAAGATCGGATGGAATTGGAAATAGCTGCACTGCTACACGACATTGGGAAAATTGGAGTTCCAGACGCGATTCTTCACAAGCCAGGGTCGTTAGAAAGTCTTGAAATTGCCTACATGCAAATGCGGATCGATCTAGCTATCGAGATTCTCAATGGCTCGGGAGCATCATCCAATGTTATTGAGATCATTTCGGGAGCCAGTCAAGGCAACAAATCTCGGGCGTCGAAATCTGCAAATATGCTTGCAATTGCCGATGCCTTTGACTCAATGACCACACAGCAAGTGTTTCGAAACGCACTTAGTCATGAGCGCGCTATTGAGGTCCTGTTTGCACATTGCGGCACACAGTTTGACGTGGAATTAGTCAAGGATTTCTGTGAGTTCTTCAGTCAACCTCGCCACGAAATCGACGCTGCTACGACCAGCCGTTGGTTGTTGGAACTGTCGGGGGATCCAAGTTGCTTCAATTTAGGTATGGGTAACTCCCACGTCCCTGTTTCATGTGGCGCACTGGCTAAATTGATCGACAATAGTTTCCATCGCCAGCTTGTGCAGTCCATGCCTGATGGAGTTGTATACATCGATGCTGGGGGCCAGGTCATCTATTGGAATCCTGCTGCCGAACAATTGTCAGGGCAACTCGCAGGGACTATGACACATACGTTGTGGTGCCCGGAGTTGCTGGGGCTTTGCGACGACAATGGTCAACCCCTGACCTCGGATTCATGTCCAGTTGCACAGACTTTGACGCAACGTGCTGAATTCAAACAACGCTACCAGGTCATTAATTCGCATGGGGGCCGTACCCAGGTTGAGTTAGTAGCCTTGCCTGTATTCGCGGATGGTCAGGAATTGTCCGGAATTGTATTAGCAGTCCATGACACATCTGAGCAAGCATCGTTGGAAGAAACTGTAGTCAACCTTCATCGAATCGCTACTCAAGATCCGCTTACGAAGGTTAACAATCGGGCCGAGCTAACGCGGGTGCTACCCGAACTCGTTGAGCAATTTCATATGATGAATGTGCCCGGAAGCGTCATCATTTGCGATATAGATTTTTTCAAACGTATCAATGACAACTTTGGCCATCAAGCGGGAGACGACGCTCTAGTAACGTTCGCTAGCTTGCTCAAAGATGTGTCCCGGACCCATGACTTTGTCGCACGGTATGGCGGTGAGGAATTCGTAATTCTCTGTCCCACATGTGATATTGCGACTGCCACTGCCAGAGCCGAACAGATTCGGGCTCGAGTTCAGGCTACTCCGGTGCCTGCACTTAAGGGAGGCACGATGACATGTAGCTTTGGTGTAACGGAGATTCAAGCGGGCGATACAGCGGAGACCGTGATTGCTAGAGCAGACCGCGCACTCTTGGCAGCAAAAGAAAACGGTCGTAACCAAGTAATACAGCTCGGCGCGGGAGCAGGAGCTGATTCGAAAGATCCCTCGCGACCACAGTCAGCTGCACCGCATTGCCGTACTCCAAAAACGGGTTGGTTTGCTTGGCTAAGTGGCAATAGCGAATTCGTCTATGAACGAGAATTTTTGACCTCAGTGCCACGCGAAGTCTCAATTGAGAAACTCTCGGGCTTTGTCAATGATCACAAGGCAGAAATAGTCTCGATCAGTGACTCCCGCGTGATCGTGAAGATCAATTCCGGCGCAAGTGGGTGTGGACGGCGTGGAGCCGAACGACCGACCCTGATGGAAATGGACATTCAGGTTAAGTCGGTACAAGTCGTTGCGCAGGGGCGAATGAAAACCTACCAGAATCGAACATTGTTCGTTGTTCGACTAAATCCAATTCGCCCTCGAGACCGCCGGGCATCGAATATGGAAGGGGTCGCTCAGCAGTTCTTTACTAGCTTCCAATCCTATCTCGTCGCACAGGAAGTAGACGAAGATCTAAAACGTTCGATCATCGAACCCCGTAGCTAGGGTTGGTTGGGCGAGCATGCTAGCCGATGAACCGTCTGACGTGCTTGCACTTGAGTCCGTGCACATTGGTTCCGCGGACCGGGCTAGGCCATTGGAATCAAGTGGCACGATCGAGTTGTAGATAACCCTCGACTTTCTGCCCACCATCCAGCGTATTGAATCACGCTTGCTAGCTCGCTTATCCTCCAGACCCCGGGTTGCCTGAATCGCAATCTGCGAATATCGTGCAATGGCCCCAGTTGAGTTCGGCTCGCACTTGAGCGAAATGGACTTGCTGAAGCTGCTTCGTCGCGGGCGAAATTCTAATTCGAGAACCTGTTTAATAATCAACCCCAACAGTTCATTTCAGGAGTCTTCTAATATGGCATATCAACTTCCCGCCCTACCCTACGCCTATGACGCGTTGGAGCCTCATATTGATGCTCGAACCATGGAAATTCACCATGCAAAGCATCATCAAGCTTACATTAATAACGTTAACGGCGCGATCGCCGGTACAGTCCTCGAAAGCAAATCGGTTGAGGATTTAATTGCAGATTTAAGTGCCGTTCCGGACGACAAACGCGGTGCCGTACGAAACAATGGAGGCGGGCATGCAAACCACTCTTTGTTTTGGACTGTCATGGGGCCAGGCAAAGGTGGATCTCCTAGCGGCGAATTGGCAACTTCAATTGACGCTGCCTTTGGCTCGTTTGACAAATTGAAGGAGCTTTTCGCGTCCGCAGCCCAAACTCGCTTTGGTAGTGGTTGGGCTTGGTTGTATGTGAGCGGTGGGCAGCTTAAGGTTGGATCAACCGCAAACCAGGATAGCCCGTTAATGGGTGAGTCCGTCGCGGGAATTGGGGGAACTCCCATTCTTGGACTAGACGTTTGGGAACACGCCTACTACCTGAACTATCAAAATCGGCGTCCTGATTACGTAGCGGCGTTCTGGAACCTGGTGGACTGGGATGCTGTAGCAACGCGATTTTCAGCTGCCCAATAACTCGTATTGGTGATGCTTTTCCCGAATATATTGAAGGTGAAAACCATAACAGATCCGTGCACACCGGGTACCATGTATCCATCGGTGGTCGGTGTGCGGGGCCGCTTATGATCTGTGAGCCGAAGGCAGAAAGGTGCCGTCGGTGCTCGGGTAATACTCGACCCGGCTGCTGACGCATCATCCAATGAAATCCGAGTTCATAATCGGGCACGTGCATTTAGGAATCATGGACTCGTGCCTCATCCAATTATCTTCCAGCCCAACGTCAGGTCCTGAACACATGTTTATCTTCCCGGCGGAAGTAAGCAGCAATCTGAGGAAGGGCCTCTTGGAGGTCACTGGGCAGAGTTAGCATGATAAAAAAGCCAGCCACTCACTATTGCCACTATTCCACAGGGTAGCAGGAAGATAGCCTGCCCAAGATCCAGTCGAGTCGACTGCAGAGTGACAATTATCAGCAAGCAGAGTATGGCAAGCAAACATAGGCACAGTGAGCCTGCTTTCTGAAAGCTCGGAACAAAACCCATCGCAACTAGGCAGACCCAAAGTACAGGGGTAGCATAGATTCCAAGCCCTACGAACCAATCCGTGTTGTTCCAAACGACGTCGATTAGTTCCTTCAATCCTTTGGATTGCGATGCCTGAGTAATAAACACAAAGAACGTCGCCAGGGCGACGTACGGTACGATGACGATTGCACAAATGGTATGGAACAGTGTGTGCATGGAGGATTGACGAAGTTTTTCGTGTCTCGGAACTAGGTATTTAGGTCGGGGCTGGATTCGACGTTGCAATTGTAGAGTATGCCAACCAGTAGAGTTGTTGATTGGACAACTCTTTCCGTTTTGAATGCTAGTTCATTGTGGTCTGGGTGTAATAGTTAACGTGTTCAATATCATTCGTTGAATATGATGCGTTACAATGTTGTTCTCTGCATCGGTCCAGGCGGAGAAAGTTATTAAAACAATAGCTTGTGATTCTGGTACAGCAATGAACGCGGTTGCGCGCGCGTCAAGCCAAGGTGTAACGTGAATGCTCCAGCAGCGTGCCAGTCGTTTCTCACCGGCGATCTCCAATTGACTCGCTTCACCGATCTTGAAATTTTGTCCTGGCCTGTCGTGCTTGAGCACTTCTGCGTCCAGTGAAAATGGATCGCAATCTAGCGGGTTTTCGATGACCTGCAGGTAAAGAAAATCCGGGCCACCGGGTGGCCCGCTGAAGTACAGTGGAGTTTGGGAGTCATGGAATCGTGCCGGCGGAACGAGCGATTGACAAGTTATTTCCACGGCCGGCAATTTGTGACTTTGCATTTCGTCGGCTGTCACAGTCGTGAAAATAGCCATCGTGTTCCGCGTCTTATAATCTGCTTACCAACAAGGACGGCAGGCTAAGCGACTCGAAATGCTCGTCATAGTTACTGGTAACATAGAATTGAGGATCAAAGGGCTTTGCTACCCATTGCAATCATAATACATATGTAAGTTACAGCATAGTTACGAAAGCTTGGAGATAGCCTTTTTGATTAGTCTGTCGAGTGTTTTTCGGTAGTCCTGCGCCTCTTGGGAAAGTGCTATGCCTTCCCCACCAGATGTCGCGCCCGAAGCGTATTCACACATGAAACGGTAACCCTTGTCCGCTGCCTTGCGGGCCTCGTCGAGCTGTCCCTGCGATATGAGGCGACGACATCGCACTTCATAAAGGTAGGCAATCTGTGCCGAAGAAGGATCGCCACGCGGATCTAAGGCCCTGCGGATGACAGCTTCTGCCTCAGTCAGCTTATCCGCGACCTCCAATTCCACCGCTTCCGTCCACCATTGCGGATCATCATCAACCTTCTTCCGTTTGCGCATGAGGCAACCTTCACAACTAGAGAGTCCCGGTTCCGTGACGGTGGTGATTCAATATACGTAGTAAATGCCAAGAGCGGAAGTTTTTGGCATGCTGATTGGGGGCCGTGTCGGACCAATTTTTCTGGTGGGACCTGCTGGCAGCACTTTGACTTAAATTCCAAGTATTTCACTCAACTGGTTTTCGCGAGCTTCAACAATGTCTTTCCCAAAATCCAAACGCTAACACTTCGCCTGGCTTGCCTTGTTAGTCGTGGATCGCTCCGCGGACAAAGTGCTCTGTATTGAGAGTAAATCAGTTCATCAGTTCAGCTATTAGTTTCGCATAAGTTCAGAAAATACATTCAGACACCCGGAAGTACGAACTACGAGCTGAAGCGTCGGGGGTATCTCGAGCGATGCCCGCAACTGGTTTCGGCATGTACGCTCCCGAGATTCGTGGCAAAACGACAGAGCAAGAGATGACCATTGTCGATAAGTGATTGCGAAAAAACTCTGGTCAAATGCACTCTACAAAGTCTCCTTGAGGTAATTGAGGACAGTTTGGCAAAAAAAGCTGGAGAAAACTTTAATACTGTGCGCTGTGGTTGGCCTCAATTAGCGTCTTTGGCATAGCGGACTAGGATGTTGCACGCATGTTCAAATTCCTTCAATAATAACCATGCCCAATTAAGGACTGTAGGTGGCGTGGGTAGGGCCACGGGGGACGGATGATGATAGCTGCGGAAATTCCCATCCGCTGACGCGTCTCGGTTCACCACATCTATAAACCCTGACGCGTCGGGGAACATGGCACATGCAACCTACAATTTTCTAGAAAGTAATAGCGCATAGTTAACTAGAATTTCACGAAGCGTAATTTGTGAAAACACTTTTGAGGTCTGTTAAAATCAGAATGTAGCGATGTTTTGGTGAGCAAGCGGGACAGCAGGTTGCATTACATACGAAAAAGGCTTTGATAGTGGGACCGGATAACATCGACGAAGAATCGTTGCAAAAGTGCCGGGCCTATTTGAAATTGCTAGCCAACAGTCAGGTTGATTCCTGGCTTCGACAAAGAGTCGATGCGTCGGATCTAGTTCAACAAACCCTGCTGGATGCTGTGGCTCGAAAAGAACAGTTTCGAGGTAGTTCCCGTCCAGAGCTTTTGGCTTGGCTGCGTCGCATTCTAGCTAATAATTTGGTTGACGTGATGAGGCATCACGGTCGAGCCAAACGAGATATGGCTCGCAACGTCTCAATCAACGATAAGATTGATGAGTCCTTCCGCAGAGTGGATGCAATAGTTTCCAGGTCCGTCTCGGCAAGTCAGAAAGCGGTGCTTGATGAGCAATTGCTTCGATTGCCAGCGGCACTGGACAAGCTCCCCGAAGCGCAGCGACGAGCCATCGAGCTGCATTATCTACAGGGGCTCAAGCTATTCGAGACAGCTCAAAAAATTGGGCGTAGCGAGGCAGCAGTAGGTGGTCTGTTGCATCGAGGATTGAAGCGACTAAACGAGTTACTTGGAGACTAGCTAAGTGTCCCAACGCAATTCAGGTTTGACCGAGTCCGCTGTGGGACGCTTTGATGAACTTGTAGCGGACTACGTTCGTGGGGAGGAAAACGGACAGACGCCAGATAGGGAGAGGTTGCTTAACGACAACCCGGATTTGGCCGATGAATTGACCGAATTTTTCCGTAACCGAGATCGCATGCAGCAGTTGCTCGATCCGCTACGCAGTGCGGCCGCTCGCGTGCTGAATATTCGCTGCCCAGAATGCCACCATTCCATTGAGTTTTCGGAGGGAGATGGATTCTCCAATGTTAAATGTTTGGCTTGCGGTGCCTGTTTTAGCCTAGTGGATGACACGCTGGAAACAAGCGAAGGGCAGAAGCGAGTTGGTCACTTCCGATTGATCAAACAAGTGGGCGTAGGCCAGTTTGGAACGGTTTGGCAGGCCGAGGATTTAGCGCTGGAACGGATAGTCGCAATCAAGATTCCTCGTCGAGGATGCTTGGATGCCGAGGACGCAGAATGGTTCTTGCGGGATGCAAGACTAGCTGCGCAACTACAACATCCCAATATCGTAGCCGTGCACGAAGTTGGCAAGGATGGCTCAACGATTTTCATCGTATCCAACTTTATCGAAGGAAGCTCACTTAAGGAGACCTTGAAGGTTGGCGGGTACTCATGTTTCGAGGCAGCCAGATTGTGTGCGGCAGTAGCCGATGCCTTGCAGCATGCACATCAAGCGGGAGTAGTACACCGCGATCTTAAGCCAGCCAACGTGATGATCGACATGCAAGGGGCACCTCATCTGGTCGATTTTGGCTTGGCCAAGAAAGATCGCGGCGAGGTCACGATGACTCTTGAAGGGCAAGTTCTGGGAACGCCGGCATATATGTCGCCAGAACAAGCAAGGGGTGACTCCCACCATGTCGATGCACGCACGGATATCTATTCTCTTGGTGTCATTCTTTTTGAGTTGCTTACCGGAGTATTGCCGTTTCGCGGTGAGCCGAAAATGTTGATCGTCCAGATTCTGAATGATGAACCACCATCACTGCGATATCTAAAAAGCACCGTACCGCGGGATCTGGAGACGATCTGCCTTAAATGTTTGGAAAAGGATCCCGTCAAGCGATACGCCACGGCCCAAGAGGCAGCTGATGATTTGCGCCGTTTTCTGCGCCAAGAGCCGATCAACGCGCGGGCAGTAGGAACCTTGGGGCGCGGGGCGAGATGGTGCCGGCGAAACACAAGAGTTGCCTTGCTGTCCGCTTCGATCCTGGTCTTGCTAGCTGTAGCGGCTGTCGTGTCACCTATCGTGGCCTACCAACAAAGTTGGTTAAAAGGGGAGCGTCAACGCGCATTGGCAGCCCAACAACAAGCGATTCAGGATGCACGTGACGCGAGTATTCTCGCGCTTTTACATGCCAGGACTGAGGAAATTCCACAAGTCCTTCGCAATTTAAGTTTATATGGCGAGCAAGTGAAACCGCACGTCGAAGCAAAGCTGGCAGGCGGCCAACTGGATGATGCAGGAGGTTTGCGGTTTCAACTGGCCGGATTACTGTTCAGTACCGAACCATTCCAATACTTGTGCAATCGTGCTTGCAGTCGACATGTGAGTCCAGATGAGTTGAAGATGATTTGCCAAGTTTTGATGGAGTTCTGTCCGCGCGAAAGTCTGGCCTCCGAATTGGGCGAACTTTGGGACAACGTTCTAGACGAGCATGCTGAAACTCGAATTCAAATGCAAGTGGCTTGCTTGCTGGCTGCTTTGGATGCGGATTCACCCAATTGGACCTTAGTCGCGGATGATTTAGCGAACTTCCTAGCCACGCAATCACCAATTGAAAATTCGAACTGGATTGGAATGTTGCAACCGGTTGCAACTTATATTCGAACGCCACTTGAAGAGATCTTCCTCAGCACAACTTCCGACGATGACCGCGCGGCCGTCTCGACGGCATGGGTCTCTTTGATGGGCGATGAATTGGACTCGATCGCGGAGTTAATCAAATTATCTAAACCGGCCGTCTTATCCTGGATCATTCATGGATTGCGATCGCGTCAAATTGATCTGATTCCAAGGTTGGCCAAGGAGCTAAGAGAGTCACATGCAATTACTGCCGCGGAACAGGTTGTGATACCAAAATGGGAACTGCCTCTGGACCTTGGGAAGAAACTGAAGGCCGCCAGCGGGTTTATTTCGCAGCAGGCAATAATCTGTCTCGCCCTACCTCTGGCCGAATTTGATGCTGTCTGCGAAGGGCTGCGACCCGGAAATTATCGCCCCATCCGCTGCAGACCCTATCGCTCTGAGAAGCAGTTGTTGGTTGCCGCCATTTGGACTCGTGATCGCACAGCATGGAAGCATAGGATGGGGCTATCCCCAAGCGAAGTTCAAGGCTTAACCGACTTGGCTCAATCCGACGGATATTGGCCCACTGATCTTGCCGGGTATGTCGACGAAAACGGGAATTGGAACTGCCAAGTCATCTGGCATGAGGAAGCGTCTCCACGGGGAGAAGTGCGTCTGTCGCCCGTTCTTTCGATAGACCAGTGGCAAGGCAACGTGGATGAACTCAAGACCATTCTTGCTCCAGTGACGGTGCAGGTTTTTCATGGTCCCGATGGAGAGATTCGTAGATCGATCATCTGGCGTGCAAATACGCAAGTCCCGTGGTCGTCGTTGCGTAGCAGGTTAACCGCTCGCTCTGTTGCGACACTCACTACGGACCGGCCTATTTCCGATTTAGTAACGTACGATTATCCAAACTCAGTCCCGTATTATGGTGCCATCCGCAATCGCGATTCGCACACGGAATATCGTACTGCTGTGGGGTCGAAACTTCACGATCTCCTAGAGCTTTGCAAAGAATACGACCGTCAGGGATTTAGACCGCAAAGTATCTCGGTGTTGCCCATTGGCAGTGATTCCACAATGGAAGCCTCCTGTGTCTGGCATCGCGCCGTGCGTAGTGAAGAAATTGAATTGCGAGAACAAAGCGCGAAGGCCAACCTGGCCATTGTCTTATTCCACCTGGGGCAGGATGAGGGTATGCTCGAGCTTCTGGGCTCAAAAGCGGGTAGTCAGGTCCGTTCCGAGCTGATTTTGAGGTTCGCTGAGACGCATGCTGATGCACAGCGAATACTCGATTTGCTTTCGCGCGATGATCTGATGCCCGAAGTTGAACAGGCGCTATTACTTGCATTGGCACAGTATCCAAACCGCGCACTTCCCGATTCACGCTTGCCAGCTCTACGATCAGATCTCATGCGACGATTTCACGAGCGCCGGCACCCGGGAGTGCATGCTGCAGTAGGTTTACTGTACGAACGCTGGTTCGGTCCCGCTCCTGTACCCGAGCGGTCGGTCACCCAAGATGGAAATGAGGTACCGGATTGGTACGTAACGTCCAAAGGTCAGACAATGGCTGTAATACCCATTCCGTTTTCGTCAGGCAAATTCGATACCCGCGTTGATCCCGATTTGACCATCTTGGCAGTAGATACTCGGGAACTCACCGCCAAGCAGATAGACTTTCGAGAATTTCCTCGAGGCGATGAGACGAGAAAGCAGGACCTGCTGAAAGCTCGTCCGGAGATACAATTACCGGAAGACATACGAAAGAGGATTCCCTTCTATGGCGATTCCAGCAAATACCAGTACAAACCGCTTGCGCTAGCTTCCTGGTACGATGCTGTGGCGTACTGCCAGCTGCTAAACGAACTAGAGGGAATTCCTGAATCCGAATGGTGTTATTTGCCGAACGCAGATGGCAGATTTGCAACAGGCATGAGAATCGCTAGCGATTTTTGGAGCCGAACAGGCTACCGCCTGCTAAGTGAGTCCGAATGGACATACGTTGCCATGGCCGGTTCCGATTCCGCGTTCTACTTCGGTGGTGACGCTAATCTGCTCAAATATTTTGCCTGGTATTCAGGAAACTCCTGGCACCGACCGGCTCCAACGGGTCAGTTGATGCCCAATCTTTACGGGCTATTCGACATGCATGGTAACCTAGCTGAATGGTGCCACGACAGTGACAGTCAGGATGATCAGATGCGCACCGTGATGGGCGGCCATTGTGCCCAGCTCGGATGGCAGCTGAGCCATCAATTGGGCAAGTCCATGCGTTCAGCTTCGACGCGTCACTCAAGTATTGGTATACGTGTGGGAAGGTCTTTGGTTCCAACGGCGCGCGACGCATTCAGCAATGTCGAAAGAATGGGGCGGAGTGGCCGGTGGCGAGACGCTTGGCTCGAATTGAACGTAGCGCTTAGGAGGCGACCGAACGACTGGCTGTATCGTTGTCTCCAAGCCAGATTGTCGGCTTTTCTGGGAGAGCACGAAGTTTACCGTGAACAATGTCGTCGGCTGGTTGAGCAATTCTTCAGTCCAACAGACTCTCCATTTACCGGGGAGGGGACGGATGCTGCGATCGCGCATGAGATAGTCATTGCTTGCGTAGCCATGCCCGACACGTTTCAAGATTGGAGTCCCGTCGTCAAGTTAGGGGAGCTAGCTCAGGTCCGTGGTCACAGTGGGGTTCGCTCACTCGCCGCCGCTCTATATCGAAGCGGAGAAATCGAGAAAGCGTCGAAGTTACTCGATGATTTGGCGACTTTTGATGAAGGTACTGGAAGAATATACGGAGACTTGTTTCGCGCGATGGCTCACCGTCGGCTGGGGGAAATTGAAAAATCAGATCAAGCGTTTGAAATGGCTGCCAACTCGATGGAAGCATTCACACAGCTCGGTTCGGCTGGCGATTACGGCAGTCGCTGGCGGGCTTGGCCAATCTGCACTTTGGTCCAGCAGGAATTCGTCGCCCTGCAATCCTCAGATCGCTGACGGTCTGAGTAATATCTCGGGACTGATTTTGAAAGAATTCGCGCGCAGCCTATCGCAGTCTTTGTCGTCTCTATTTGTGGACCGCCGGTGCTTGTCTGACTGAGAGTCTACTTTTTCGACAACCATGGCTGCCAATTGCATTGGCCAGGCGAAGAGAACCTAGGTCTATGAGACGGCTCACCTGGGAACTTCAAAGGACCTTTTTCATGTTCCGATCGGACATTCGTGTACGGAAGCTGTTTCGCCTCCTGCTGGTAGAGCGTATGGAGACACGACTTCTGTTGGCCAGTGATTTTGGAGATGCTCCATTGCCCTACCCCGTGGCAGAACACAATGCCACGGGGGCGCTGCTAGGATTTCTACGGGATACCGAGGCCGTGGGTGTACCATCTGCAGGCGCTGATTCCGATGACCTAAGTGGCTCCGATGACGAGGATGGGATTACGTTTGGCTCCATGACGGTCGGTCAAATTGGGGCTAGCATTAACGTGCAAGCTACAGGAGCAGGCCGCTTGGACGGCTGGATCGACTTCGATCAGGACGGAGTTTGGAATAACTCGGAGGAACGAATTTTTACGGCGCGCTCCATAGGTGGATTTCAGGTTCTTAGTTTTAATGTGCCTAACGGGGCTGCCTCAGGAACTACATACGCGCGCTTTCGGTTCAGTTCCAGTGGTTCACTTCCACCAGGGGGCTTGGCTAATAACGGCGAAGTCGAAGATTACTTAGTGACAATTCAGCCGCCGCAAACTGACTTTGGAGACGCTCCATTCCCTTATCCCTTGGCTAATGCCTCGCATGCTGTTCCAGGACCCACTCTAGGAAGCTTACGTGATAGTGAAGTGACTGGGTTTCACTCGATAGCTGCTGATTGGGATGATAACAATGGCACGGATGACGAGGATGGAGTCCTGTTTTCGCCTATGTACGTCGGACAATTGGATGCGAACCTATCCGTTCAAGTTACAGGCAGCACAGGCGTGCTGGATGCATGGATAGACTTTGATCAAGACGGTTCATGGAACGGTCCAGGGGAGCAAATATACAGCGGACGTACCCTAACACTTGGCCTAAACTTGCTGACATTTGACATTCCTGCTCAGGCAGCCAGCGGCTACACCTACGCACGCTTTCGCATCAGCACTAGTGGTGGACTAGGTCCAGGAGAAGCGGCCAATGATGGAGAAATTGAAGACTATCTGATTGCGATCCAGCCTCCGCAGGCAGGTGCAGGTGGTTTCAGCCTGCCCCCCTTCATTTCCTCGGGTATAACTCATAGCCTTGGTCTTTCCGCCAAAGACATTGACGGAGATGGAGATACGGATCTTGTGGCGTCGTCCATTAACGACACTACGATCGTGTGGTACGAAAACACCAATGGTGCAACGCCTAGTTTCTTGCCACATACGATCACCAACACTTTTGGGGCCTATGATCTTGAAATCGTTGATTTGGATGCTGATGGCGACCAAGACATTATGGCCGCAGTCTCGAGCGCCGGTCGAGTGGCTTGGTTTGAAAACAACGGCGCTCAAACCTTCATAGAGCATACTCTCACGTTCGCCGCCTTCGGTGTAACAGACATTGACTTTCTAGATTTTGATGGTGATGGAGATGTGGATTTCGTAGCGGCCTTGGAAACTACCAACACGCTTGCCTTATTTCTCAACGACGGTTCCGAGGCATTTACTCAACAGAATGTTTCTATTACAGCCACATCAGTGCGAGCAGTAGTTCCGCGAGACCTGGACGGCGATGGAGATCTTGACTTGGTCAGTTCTTGGGACGCAGTCGGAACGGTTGCCTGGCATGAGAACAATGGAAGCCTAGGCTTCGCACAGCACTTGATATCGAGCACACTCGGAGAGGCTAATTCGATTGACGCGGCTGACTTCGACGGAGATTCTGACGTCGATTTACTCGTCGACAAGGGCGTGTTCTTTAACAATGGTCACGAAGAATTTACATATCAACCGTTGAGTTCAGGAGGTGGTGTATGGGAAACCAATGCAGTGGACTTCGATGGAGACGGCGACTTCGATGTAGTTGCTTCTCGTGGTTTTTCGCAAAACTCTATGTGGTTTGAGAACAATGGCTTTGGCGAATTCGTACAATCTGACCTCCCAACACAGAGTGACAACCGATTCGTGGCGGCTGATCTGGACGGTGATCAGGACCTTGACTTGTTAAGTGCAGGCTTGGGCGGTGTGCGCTGGATCGAGAATCAGTCGGGCCAGATCGAGCCGACTGCCACGGCACTTGTAGGCAACGGGGCGGATGAGTTCCTCCTGCAACGTATAGGCAATTCACTCGAATTACGCGATGTTCGGTTGGGTCTGCCGTTATTAACTCAGCCAATTGAGCTAGTCAATTCTCTCACCTTGGTTGGGTCCGCGTCCGAAGCAGAATCTCTCGTTGTTGACTACCAATCAGGAGGGCACTTCTCAATTCCAGCGGGTGTACATTTCAATGCACAAAACGGCTCGCCAATCGATGATTTAACCATCATCGGTAATGGCTTAACGGAATCGCAATTCCACTCCGCCGGTATTTCGATGGGCAATGCCAGCGTGACTACGATTGAATTTGGCCAACCGAATTTGATTGAATTCACGGGGATTGAACCGCTCAACATACTCAGTGTGGGTACTTCAAATGTTCAGGGTTCATTGTTCGTTACTGATCAGCCCCTGGTCATTGATGCCCAGACTTTCACCATGCTTGACACAGTTACTAGCCTGACCGGGGGCTCAATCACCGCTTACGGTGGCCTTCACTTAGGCGCAGGTGGCTTGATCAGTGGTTACGGCCAAATTCTTGCGCCACTCCATTCTGAGCAGGGGTCGACTATATCTGCAACTGGAGCACTTACTTTAGGAGACGTCAACTCCTTCGACGGTATCGATCTATTAGGCCGGCTGCAAGTCCACCAACACACTGTAACCTTACAGGATGGGCATAAGGCAGTACTCGGTTCGCAAACAACCGTTGGACAAGGCGAATTTCCAGGCACGTTGGATTCACCTAATGGGATTGAACTACCAGACACGCGGACTCTTTCCGGTCACGGAGTCATCAAGACCAGCAACGGTGAGTTCGAGAATCAAGGCTACGTGAACTGTTCTGGCAGCACGGGGCTAACTTTTGAAGATTTCGTCACTGGAGCTGGTGATTTTGGAGATGACGGAGGTGCGGGCTGTGTATTTCTTGGTGGAACTGGATTTGGCAACAGTCCGGCATCCATCGAAACGGGCACGATTACTTTCGGCTCAACAAACACACATACTGTCGAGATTGGCGGTTTGGTAGCGGGATCCGAGTTCGATCAGGTAAATGCATCGGGTTCGATACACCTCGATGGCCAGCTAGAAGTCCTATTGATCGACTTAGGCAACGGGTATCTCCCCACAGTCGGCGACAGTTTTGAGATTCTGAGATCAACCGAAGGAATATATGGCCAGTTTGCAGCGGTTGATCTGCCGGCATCGCCTTTTGGCACCGGGTGGCATTTGAATTACGAGCTCAATGCAGTGCATTTGGTATTGGTTGAACTCGCTACTCTGGAATCCGTTCAATTTGGTGACGGAACGAGTCAACGCTCAAATGTTAATCAGGTCTCGCTGACATTTTCTGGTGCAGTGGACATCGATGTGGGCGCATTCACGTTGAGGAAGCGCGGAACTGCGGGAGGAGAAGTTGAAACCAACTTCACCACCATTCTTTCAGGTGGCAACACGATTGCTACGCTGACGTTTTCCGGTGGATTTACTCGCGGATCTCTAAATGCGCTGGTTGACGGAAACTACGAGTTGGTAATCCATAGCACTCTCGTCCTAAGAGCAGGCACGCAATTACAGCTGGACGGCAACGGTGACGGTCTAGCTGGAGGCAATTTCCTGATTGGTTCGCAGGCCATAGATGGTTTCTTTGCTTGGTTTGGCGATTCAAACGGCGACCGATTTATCGACTTTGCTGATTACGGAGCATTCGGTTCCGTGTTCGGCGGTAGTTCTGCAATTTTTGACTTCAACGGAGATGGTTTCATAGATTTTGCTGATTACGCCGCATTTGGTGCACGGTTTGGCGGGTTCTTAAACTTTGAATAGGAAACTATATGGAACTTCGGGCAATGCTAATGTCGGTGTTTTCGACGCTCATGGTGAGTCCAGTTCTATTGGCGGACTTCATCTATCGGGTGGATATCTCACCAGACTCAGGTGTACATGCAAATGCTGAATTATTCACTGCATCTTTGATTCTCACTGAGATTGATGTAGTTGGGGTGAATCCAGACATTTCCCTATCGAATGGAAGCGGCTTGTTTGGCATTGCAATGCGCATGGAGCGGACTAGTGGTGATGCCACGCTATCCAACTTCTCCTTCTCGCCAGGTTTTAGCGCCTTCGGTGTTAATCCCTCTCCGAACCCTACGCAGACTCCAAGCGTCTGGGAATTCAATATTCAGTCGTCAAATCCATTTGGAAACAGCCCTGGGTTTGGGATACCAAGCACTTCCATAGTTATTGGCACCGTAGATATTACGATGGGGACCATGGATTCATCCTACTCACTGAGCAATCTGCAAATCGCGCCGCCGAATAATTTGTCCATAGGGCAGAATCTCGCCTCCCAAAGGCCGACGTTCATTAGCGAGTACGGTTCGGCAAGCTTTCAAATAAGTGTTCCAGAGCCGAATGGATTTGCAATATTGAGTTTGATTCTGGTTTGCAGATTCAATCGCCGTAAGCGAATCACACGAGTTGCGTGCTGAGTTCGGGCTCATCTATTTTTTCAGAGCTGTCCTAGCGAGAAGAGTGCAAAACTGGAACGTAGGACGCCACAAAATTTTTCTCCGGCAGTTAACTTCAGGGAAAGATCTTGGCAGCCATCATGGTTACGGCGATACCGCTAAATCCCATCAGCGTAACCATGGGGGTATGAGTCTTTAGCGTTTCCTGTTCAGTCATGCCGCTCATTCTGCTGATCACCCAAAAGCCGCTGTCATTCATCCACGGGAACGGTTTCGAGCCGCAGCCAATAGCTACGGCTAGGTATACCGGATGGTAGGAAAGCTCGCCTAAATCCGGTGCAAGTCCCCGTACGATGGCCACGGCTGTAAACATGGCGACTGTCGAAGATCCCTGCGCGCCACGTATCACCGCGGTCACGATGAATGCAAGTGGAAGCAAACCAAAGTCGAGCGGTTCAGTGCCCGACAAAGTACTGATATAAGGTCCTATGCCGGATTGCTGCAAAGTTGCTCCAAAGGCGCCTCCAGCACAACAAACCAAAATAATGAGTCCGGCTTCCTGCATGGCTTGTTGGACCTGCGCGGCCAGTGTTTGTCGATCTCGTAATGAAAATGCCGCTACCAAGAACGCCGCACAGGCGGCAATGGACAGGGCTACATTTTTATCGCCAAGCAGTTCGATGTATGGAGGAATTGTCGTGCCAGGCTCCAGCAGGCTGGTATAAACCGTGGCTCCGCTGATGCATACTACGGGCAGCAACACGGGAGAAAGTGAAAGCCACATTGAGGGTAGCTCACATAGTGGCTTGTTTGACAAGGTTCGCAGTTGTTCTAGAGCTTCGGGTGTGTCACGCACAGGTATTTCAATACGGCGATTTGCCCATTGTGCATACAGCAATCCCACAGCCGTGCAACACAATCCAACAAACGTTCCAACAATGATCATCGTCCCAATATTGACGCCCAGCTCTTCAGCGACAAAAAGTGGACCGGGGGTTGGCGGGACGAGCGAGTGGGTCATCGTGCCGCCCGTAACTAGTGCTAGTACAAATAGCAGGTAATCTTTGCGGAGCTTAAGCCACGTGGCTTTTGCCAGGGGGATGACCAACAAAAATACGCTGTCGAAGAAGACTGGAATGCTAAGCAGAAACGAGCTGGCCGAAAACGCCAGAGGAGCTCCGCGCGGTCCTACCAACCCCAGTGCCCCCCGGACAATTCGCTCGGCAGCTCCGCTAGCCAAAATACATCGCCCAATCACACACGCCATCGCAATCAGCAGGCCAATCTTTTCACATGTGCTTCCTAGCGCAACCGTAATTCGATCAAAAGTCGAATTGGAATCTGCAAAACCTTTGGCCTTACTCAACGCGAGGGAATTGATTTCCGGAGACTGCTCTGCGACCAGTCGCTTGGCCTCTTCCCGAAGAGTAGGTAAGTCTGGAATTCCGCCATTGGAGCGGATCTGCCGCACTTGCCGTACAACCTCCTGTTGGATGGCACTGTGGACCATTTCGCTCTGATATTTGGACTCCATGGCCCGTGTAATATTCTCTCGTCCGGATAGTCCGCCAACAAAACATGCTCCAAGAATCAAAGCTAGAAACGGATGCAGTCGAAACCAGAGAATCCCCCCCAGGACAATGCTCAGACCAATTACGAGTAGCAATATTGGGTTCACGGAGATCTGTATTCGTGTTTGAGTGTTGTGCAAGTGGCGGATTTGAACGTCAGCCGGACTAATCAAAGATCAAATTGCAGAGGGCGCGGTACGAGTCCTTCCAATTGGGATCAGCGATTCGTTGGCTCATCAACTGCGTTAAGCTAGTTGGAATCTGGGGCTGACTCGGCTGGTGATGGATTGGCCTAACATTGTAACGCTTTTAATCGATCGATATATTTGCCGCCCCGGTCGTATGCATTAGAATCCAGCAGTCAATCAAATTCCCTGTATTGGTTCTATCGTTCGTTCAACAAGATAAGTATGAAATACCATTTGTTTCCCGATACCGAGTTGACTATCTCCCAGCTCTGTTTTGGTTGCTGGGGAGTGATTAGCGATAGTCATTGGGGTGATCGAAAGGAAGACGATTCGATTGAGGCGATGCACGCTGCCATTGAGGCTGGCGTAAATTTCTTTGATACGGCTCCTATGTATGGTAACGGAGCTAGCGAGCTTCTGTTGGGCAAATTCCTGGCGGAACATATGCTGCGTGATAAGGTTGTGATTGCCAGTAAGGTTCCACCAAACAAGATGAACGCCGCAGAAGTTCAGCTTGAATGCGAAAAGTCGCTCGAACGACTTCAGACGGATTATATCGACTTGTATCAAACGCATTGGACCAGTCGCGAAGTGCCCCTGACAGAAACCTGGGGAGCGATGCGAGACCTTCAGACGCAAGGCAAGGTACGTTATATTGGCGTGTGTAATGCAGGCGTTGGTGACTTGAGCGAAATCCTGGCACCAGCAAAGCCGCTCACAAATCAATTGCCATACAATCTCGTGTGGCGAATGATTGAAGACCGGATCTTGCCGGCCTGCGTTCAAAATCAAATTGGCATTCTGGTTTATAGTCCACTCATGCACGGTATTCTGGCTGACAATTATCAATCGGCCGAGCAAGTGCCAGATGGCCGCGCTCGCACGCGGCATTTCAGCTCAAAGCGACCGCAGACGCGCCACAGTGAGGCGGGTTGCGAAACTGAGTTGTTTCAAGCTTTGGATCGTATTCGAACTATCGCTAATCGGGTTGATCGACCGATGGCTGAAATTGCACTGGCTTGGATCGTGCAGCAATCCGGAATTGTGAGTGTAATCGCTGGTGCTCGGAATGCTCAGCAACTGAGCGATAATGTGAGCTTCCTTGAGCGGCCGTTAGAATTGCAAACGCTCAATGAATTGAATGCGGCGACCGAGCAGCTCAAATCCCTGCTAGGATCGAATCCCGACATGTGGGATGGTGGCTCGAATTCGCGTTATCGATAACCTGCGATTAGCAATACATTCTTTACGGAGCATGATTCTATTATGTTGAAAACAATCCAGGCTAGTCAAATTGCTGGTTCGCTGGGAGCGGAAATTCGTGGCGTTTCTTTGGCAGACGAATTGCCTGATGACGTGATTGCGGAAATTCGTCAGGCGCTGCTCAAGTACCAAGTCATTTTTTTCCGTGACCAAAAGTTAACTCCTGAGCAGCAGATCGCATTTGGGAAACGATTTGGCGATCTGGACACACATGAGTTCGTGCTGGGAATGCCCGATCACCCAGAAATAATTCGCGTTGTTCGAGAAGCCGATGAAACCACCTTGAACTTTGGAGGAGCCTGGCACGCGGATGTGACTCACCAGGAAAGTCCTGCAATGGGATCCATCTTGTACGCCGTAGATGTTCCACCATATGGTGGCGACACGTTGTTCTCCAACCAATACTTGGCCTATGAAACTTTGTCCGAGGGCATGAAACGGATGCTCGATGGGATGACGGCTATTCATACCGCACGTGGCCCATTTGCACCCGAAGGTAGGTCAAAAAACAACTGGAAAAACATGCAGGTCGTGACAAGCGAAAAGGCATATGAAGAAATGGAGCATCCGGTCATTCGTACCCATCCTGAGACCGGTCGAAAGATGCTGTTTGTAAACAAGACCTTTACGGTTCGTTTCAAAGATATGACCGAACAAGAAAGCGCGCCTTTGCTTGACTATCTGTTCCGTCACGCAAGCCATGAACGATTCACCTGTCGTTTTCGATGGACTCCTGGTGCGGTTGCATTCTGGGACAACCGAGCCGTATTGCACTATGCCCTGAACGATTACACTGGTTATCGGCGCGAAATGTATCGTGTTGCTATTGCGGGTGACCGACCGTTCTAAATATTTGTGCACTATTTCAAAAACCGCCAGCCTTCCCGAGAAATGAATCGTCTACCACCGTTTCTATTTCCGACTTTCTCAATCTAAGGTCGTGCAGTTTTTAAAGGCAACAATGGCAAACGGTTATGAGCGCCGGACAACCAGAGTATTGAGATTCTGCTAGACGGTGAATTGCAAGCAATTTGTACTGTTGGGTCGAAACAAATTCACTCTTATAAGACGTACCAAATCCGAGGGATTTAGTCATTCGTGCGTATATTCACCAAGAACGCGAAGATCAGTAAGGAAAGAACTTTGCGCGGACCTAGATTCAAACGATTATGTAAGCTAGCACTTAAAGACATATAGACAGCTGGTAAGTTTTTTCCTAATGTCCGACGGTAAGGGGGGAAGATACGTAGGCAATTCAACTGGAGTTGGCGTCATGGAATCGGTCCTGCCTTCAAAAAAAATGCTTGTTTCAATAATCGCGGCGGGAGTGAGCGTTGTTTGCATAACAGGCTCAGCCCAAACCATAACACATTCTCCAAGAGCCTGGAAAAAGAGTGCTGAGGGCGGTCGGAGCATACAAGTCGAACAAAACCAAACCGCTTATTTTCAAGCTCAGGGAAGCCTTTCTGACGCGTTGCCGCCAGCTCCTGGAATTGGAGCGATGCCAAATCAGTCTAGCCAGGCATCGTTGCCCCAGCTACCAAATTTTCCAGCGCCGTCTGGCAATTCTACAGGAGCGCCTGCCGTATTGCCGGGACTCAGCCCTAGTGCTAATGGTCCGGCGATGCCAACTGGCCTCCCTGGTCACAACAGTACTCCTTCCAATTCGAGTGCTCCATCCCGTATGGGGTTGCCTGGCTTACCCTCCGGTGTACCAAACAACGCAAATGCACGGGGCAATGGGGCTGTACAAAACGACTTTGGACCCTCTAGCAATTCCATCACACCGGCCTCCAGTGGTCTGGGATTAGATCAGAGGTTGGGAGGTACGCAGCAGGTGCCGGTGCAAACCGTTGGCAATCGAAGCACGACCCCTGCCATATTGCCGAGCAGCACGCGGTCACTTACTGCGACGAGTGCAGCGCAAGGAGCAGGCGAGAACGTTGGGCTGCGCGACATAGATCGTCCTATTGGAAATTCAAATAATATGGCAACACTTCCCAACCGTATCGATGCAAACCAGGTGGTCACTGGAGCTCCCTTTGTAAGTCCTCCGCCGGGACAGAGGTATCCGACTCGCCCAATATCTCAGCCGTTTCAACTGACCGCCTACCAGCAACCTGCATTGGCAACACAACCAGGTTCGGCTCCAGTTGGTCTGCCTCAGTATGCTCAACCCGTATTTGTCCCCACCGCATACCAGTGTCCAGCACCTGTTGGTCAAGTTCCAACTGCCATAACGCCGCCGACGTATACACAAAACTGGACTCCCAATTTGTACACGCCCAACAATGGCGGATATCGACCGCTTTTTTCCCTGGGGCAGGAGAATTACAACGTCATGCTAGGACGTGGGATTATCGGTCAACCAACTGTCTATGTATCAGGTCAGCCTCTACGCAACTTTCTGCGGTATATCTCGCCGTAAACGGATACTGGTGGGTTCACTGCAATTGGCGGGGCCACTGCGGATCCAGCACCAATCACCCAGGCCAATGGGAGTGACTTTCGGCTACTAGTTTTGTGATCATGCTGGTTGATAAGGGGCACGTCTGGTCCACTTGGCACAGAACTCCTATGGTGACACTAAACTCTTTTTTTGGGAGACTCAGGGCGTCCTGAACGCCGGCCGGAACTCGACTAGCTAGCCCTGAGTAGGGAGTCAGCCTTCTGGCCCTGGAAGGACAGAAATAGTAGGTTCCAAATGCCAAGTAAACTGAATTGTTGCATGGTTTGATTACCCTCGCATCCTTCAAGATTCATTTCGGCTTGTTAAAATGTGTGCAGGACAACGCAGGTGCTTTTGCATAATCAAACGAATTCACTCCTAACTGGGAGGTTGCCATGAAAGTTCACGTAGGTGCATGGTGGTTCATGGCCACAATGTTGGTGTTACCTTTTTTCCCTTCCGCAGTTGCTCAGGATCGTACCGTTTCACCGGTTGGTCGTGGCACAGCCGAAGATCGATCGAGTCGTGAAACAGCCAGAGCGCGCGGCGATTTGACGTTCGACGATATCAAATTCGATATCGAAAAGGGTGGGAATTTCGAACGCTCCATGTTAACCAAGGAAATTGAAACGCTCAACAAAAAGACGATCCGCATACGCGGATACATTTTGCCAGCCAGCGTTTTCAAACAATCAGGGATTGAGGAATTCGTGTTGGTTCGTGACAACATGGAGTGCTGTTTTGGTCCAGGAGCCGCGCTGTACGATTGCATTATGGTGCGTATGGAAAAGGGCAAAGCAGCCGAATTCACGACTCGTCCCGTGGCAGTAAGAGGGAAGTTTGAAATAGAGGAATTCAAATTCCCGGATGGAACTTATTATGCCATTTATAAGCTGACAGCAACCGAAGTTAAGTAGCCAATCACGTTAGCATTGAAAGTAGCTCCAGGATGAGTGCTGCAAACTCAACATCAGATACGAACACCGACGATTCATCGAACCGCCACCTGAACTTTATTGAACAGGAAATCGAAAAGGATTTTCAGCTTCCCAAGCTAATGGGTAAGCACTTGTCGACTCGATTCCCGCCGGAGCCAAACGGCTATTTGCACATCGGCCATGCTAAAAGCATCTGCTTGAACTTTGGCTTGGCACAGAAGTATCATGGGACCTGCAATTTAAGGTTTGACGATACTAACCCTAGCAAAGAAGAGCAGGAGTACGTTGACTCCATTCAAAACGATGTGCATTGGCTAGGGTTCGATTGGGACGGCTTATACTACGCAAGTGATTATTTTGATCAACTTTACCAGTGGGCGATTGATTTGATCAAGGTTGGCAAAGCGTTTGTATGCGACCTAACGGGTGACCAAATTCGCGAATACCGAGGTACCCTAACTGCACCGGGAAAGGATAGCCCATACCGGGATCGGTCAATCGAAGAGAACCTCGAACTATTTGAGAGAATGAAGCAAGGCCAGTTCCCGGACGGTAGTCGCACCCTTCGCGCAAAAATCGACATGTCGGCTCCGAACATCAATTTGCGTGATCCGGTTATGTATCGTGTGCTGCGCGCCCACCATCACCGTACCGGAGACAAATGGTGTATTTATCCGATGTATGACTGGGCCCATGGCCAGAGCGATTCCATCGAAGGCATTACGCATTCAATTTGCACATTAGAGTTTGAGGATCACCGGCCGCTTTACAATTGGTTCTGCGAAAATCTTGGGATCTTTCATCCTCGCCAGATTGAGTTTGCTCGGTTGAACCTATCGTACACAGTCATGAGTAAACGGAAATTATTGCAGTTGGTAAAGGAAAATCATGTAAGGGGTTGGGACGATCCGCGAATGCCAACGATCAGTGGATTGCGCCGCAGGGGATATACGGCAGAGAGTATTCGGTCATTCTGCGATCGCATTGGTGTAGCAAAGTTCTATTCTACGATTGATGTAACCGTCTTAGAAAACTCGGTTCGCGAACATTTGAATCAAGTTGCCAACCGAGTCATGGTTGTACTGCGACCTCTCAAAATCGTGTTGACAAACTATCCGGAGGGGAAAGTCGAGTGGATGGAGGCAACCAATAATCCGGAGGACGCAGGGGCGGGTAGTCGACAAGTTCCCTTTTCTCGCGAACTGTGGATTGAACGAGAAGATTTCATGGAGGAGGCGCCCAAAAAATTCTTCCGGTTGAAGCCAGGCGGAGAGGTGCGTTTGCGGTACGCGTACATCATTAAGTGTGAAGAGATTGTCAAAGATCCTGAAACGGGAGAGATAACGGAATTGCGTTGTATCTATGATCCGGACACTCGTAGCGGTAGCGGACCAGCAGCGGAGCGCAAGGTCAAAGGCACGATACATTGGGTTAGTGCTCAGGAAGGTGTGCAGGCGGAAGTGCGATTGTATGACCGGCTCTTCTTAAATGAAGATCCCGAGAATGCGGCAGAAGGCGGATCTTTCTTGGATAACCTCAATCCAGAAAGTTTGGAAGTTGTGACGGCACATTGTGAGCCGGCCTTAGCAAAGGCTGTCGCAGGTGAGCGATTTCAGTTTGAACGTTTAGGTTATTTTTGCGCTGACGAAAAGGATTTCAGTCCCCAACGGTTGGTCTTCAACCGTACCGTAGGCCTGCGTGATTCTTGGACCAAAATCCAAGCCAAAGACGGCTGAGCAGGTTCTATGTGAACTTCAAGGCTGGGGCAATTCCACACACAAAAGTTCGCTGTTGGTTGGGCCCAATGTCCGGCGAACTATGAGATGTCGCCCACCCAGAGCGGGCAAGGCACGATAAACACCGGAAGGCAAATCAACTGCTGCAAGCTCGTGGTAATCATCTGCTTGGCCATCTAACAAAGCTAATCTACCGCGAAGTCCAACTGCCAAAGCGTGTTCTCTATTGATGGCAATCAGGTGGCTAGGGCCAAACCCGGGCCGCTCCCAGACCACCGAGCGAGTCGTCGTGTCGATTGCTCTCAAGGCAGCGACGCCAACGTCTTCGCGACCATCGATGCCAATGACACGCGATCCAATGGCGATCGGTGTGTTGTATTGGCTACTCAGCAGAGTGCTACTACGAAAAGTCGGTTCAAGTTGATTACCGGTAATCGACAGAAAGACGGTTCCCACTCCATAGTTGGCAGTCAAGAGATAGGTGTTGGGAGAAATCTGAATGGGTGTGGCAGCGTTTACCGTCGGCCCCCGGCTACCGAACGGAATCTTGCCAAGCACTTGGCCATCGCCTGGGTTAAGAAGTAACGTACTCAACCGAGTCTCTATTAGAATTCGTTTTCCAATAGGCGTGTTGACTGCGATGGGTGATGAATAGCTGGCTTCATAGAATTCAGTTTTCCAGCGAACATTGCCCTGCTCTGGGTCGAGAGCGATTACACCGGCTTTTGTCCCACCGACTGACACGATCAGCATTTTATCAATGGCCAGTGGT